>NZ_JBHVKJ010000081.1:0-17812 GCF_042798275.1 Nocardioides sp. NPDC057767
GGCCCATTACTCGCCAGTAAATGGGCAGTTCGCTACCGGACTACCCCGACGACGCGAACCTCACAGCGTCGGTGTCGCCCGCTGCACGACGGCCTTCTGGTCGCCGCCGGCGAGCATGCCGTACGTCCCGCCGTGCCCGGACAGCCGGCTGGCGCAGAAGATGTCGGCCACCTCCTCGGGCCCGTGGCGGACCAGGAGACTTCCCTGGAGCAGCGTGGCCATGCTGCCGGCCAGGCGCCTGGCGGAGCGCTCCAGCTCGTCGGGGCTGCCCATCGACTCGCCGAGCAGGGCGAGGGTGGAGTCGACGGCCCGGTCGTAGCGCCGGTCGGCGCCCTTGGCACTGCCCACCTCGGTGATCCAGGCGTCGAGGACCGAGGGCTCGCGCTGGATCGCGCGCAGGACGTCGAGGGCGTTGACGTTGCCGGAGCCCTCCCAGACCGAGTTGAGCGGCGATTCGCGGAAGAGCAGCGGCATCACCGACTCCTCGACGTAGCCGTTGCCGCCCAGACACTCCAGCGCCTCCGCGACGTGGGCGGGGGTGCGCTTGCAGACCCAGAACTTCGCCAGCGGCAGGCCGATGCGGCGCAGGGCCTGCTCGTGCAGGTCGTCAGGTCGGTCGACCGCCGCGGCCAGGCGCATCGCCAGCGCGGTGGCCGCCTCGGACTCCACGGCCAGGTCGGCGACCACGTTCTGCATCAGTGGCTTGTCCGCCAGGGCGCCGCCGAAGGCGGAGCGGTGGGCGACGTGCCAGCTCGCCTCGGCCACGGCACGGCGCATCAGCGAGGCCGAGCCCAGCACGCAGTCGAGACGGGTCGCAGCGACCATCTCGATGATGGTGCGTACGCCGCGCCCCTCTGCGCCGAGCCGGTAGGCCGTCGTGCCGCGGAACTCGAGCTCCGAGCTCGCGTTGGAGCGGTTGCCGAGCTTGTCCTTGAGGCGCACCACGTCCAGGTGGTTGCGCTCGCCGCCGGGCAGGACCCGGGGGAGCAGGAAGCAGGTCAGTCCTCCGGGCGCCTGGGCCAGCACCAGGAATACGTCGTTCATCGGGGCCGAGGTGAACCACTTGTGCCCGTGCAGCTCGTAGAGGTCGCCGCCGAGCGGACGGGCCTCGGTGATGTTCTGGCGTACGTCCGAGCCACCCTGCTTCTCGGTCATCCCCATGCCCGCCAGGGCGCCGAGCTTCTCGGCCGGGTCGCGCAGGCCGAAGTCGTAGATCGTGGAGGCGAGCCTCGGCACCCACTCCGCGGCG
Organism: Nocardioides sp. NPDC057767; assembly: GCF_042798275.1. Classification (NCBI taxonomy): domain Bacteria; kingdom Bacillati; phylum Actinomycetota; class Actinomycetes; order Propionibacteriales; family Nocardioidaceae; genus Nocardioides; species Nocardioides sp. NPDC057767. Next base: position 1,250 of record NZ_JBHVKJ010000081.1, read on the forward strand.
AGGGATTCGCTGGCGCGCAGCGCAGGGACGGCTGCGTACGTCATGGAGATGGGGCACAGGTGGCCGGGCTCGGTCTGGGACCATGCCAGGAACCCCGCGGCGCGGCGTATGTGGGCGTGCCCCGCCCCATGGCCGGCACCCGCCGGCGCCCACGGCGCCGCGGCCAGGCCGTGGCCGACGGCCCGCTCCATCAGCCAGTGCCAGGAGGGATGGAAGGAGACCTCGTCGACGCGGTTGCCGTAGCGGTCGTAGGGGACCAGCTCGGGGTGGAAGCGGTTGGCGAGGCGGCCGTGCTCCTGCGCCTCGGCGCTGCCGGCCTCTGCGCCCAGCGGGACCAGCGAGTCGAGGGTGTCCTCGTCGGCATGGCGCACGACCGCCGCGGAGAGGGCGGCGTCGCCGGTGACGACGTTGTGACCCGCGAGCGGCGGAGCCTGGTTGGTGACACGACGGATGTCGGAGGCACTCATACGAGAGACGATAGAGGCTTGCCGATAGGGTCGGGACGTGTCCGAGACAAGCGCATACGCCCCCAAGTGGGCCGGGGTCGAGCAGGTCGCTCTTCCGGAGACGGTGCGGTCGCCGTGGTGGCAGCTCGGACGTCGGCTGCTGGCCGCGACGGCGATCCTGGTCGGCACGGTCCTGCTGGTCTACTTCGACCGCGACGCCTATGCCGACAACAACGATCCCACGGGCCAGATCAGCCTGATGGACGCGATCTACTACACGACGGTCACGCTGAGCACGACCGGCTACGGCGACATCGCGCCGGTAGCCGACCACGCGCGGATGATCAACGCGTTCATCATCACGCCGGCTCGCATCGCGTTCCTGGTGCTGCTGATCGGCACCACCCTCGAGGTCCTCACCAAGCAGGGCCGTGACCTCATCCGAGTCGCTCGCTGGAGGAAGAAGATGTCTCAGCACATCGTCGTCGTGGGCTACGGCACCAAGGGCCGCAGCGCCGTCGAGACACTGCTCAGCAACGGTGCCGACCCCGAGGAGTTCGTCGTCGTCGACCCCGACCCGGTGGCACGCTCCGACGCCCACTCCGACGGGATCGCGGTGGTCACCGGCGACGCGACCCGGCGCGAGGTGCTGATGCGGGCCGGGGTCAAGGACGCCGAGCAGGTCATCATCACCACCAACCGCGACGACTCCAACGTGCTCACGATCCTGACCGTGCGACAGGTCAATCCCGACGCCTGGATCGTCGCCGCCGCGCGCGAGCGCGAGAACGCGCCCCTGATGAAGCAGTCCGGCGCCGACTCGGTGATCACCTCCGCCGACGCGGTCGGACGGCTGATGGGTCTGTCCACGATCTCTCCGACCCTCGGCTCGGTCATGGAGGACATGCTCAACGCCGGCACCGGGTTGGAGGTCGCCGAGCGCGACCTGCTGGTCAACGAGGTCGGCAAGCAGCCGCAGCAGCTCGCCGACCAGGTGATCGCGGTCGTACGCGACGAGAAGGTCTTCCGCTACTTCGACCCGGTCGTCGGCACGCTGTCGCGAGGGGACCGGCTGATCGTGGTGCGGGCCGCGAAGGAGCTGCCCTGGGCGCCGCGGCCGGGCACGCACGGCGAGGACACCGCCGACGCGTAGTCGCCGCCGGCCCCGGCAACACCCGCCAAAACAGAAGTCAGCCGCTGGCGTCTCGGGTCACCAGCGGCTGACATGGAAAACATTAGCCGACGATCCGGCGTGCTTCAAAGAGTCGATCTGCAGTTTTGTGAAGATGGCCCGGACGGGCTATGCCGGATAGTCCGAGGCGGCGGTGCGTGGCGGTTTCGGCGGCGACCGGCGCGCCTGGGATGATGGACGCATGACCGAGGCGCCCCACAGCCCCGGGCCTGCCGATGAGCAGCCGGGCCTGTCCGAGAACGAGAAGCGACTGCTCGACTTCGAGCGCTCCTGGTGGTCGGCCGGCACCGGCCGCGACGAGGCCGTCCGGGAGCAGCTGGGGATGAGCGCTGCTGACTACCACCGTGCCGTCAACGACCTGATCGACAAGCCCGAGGCGCTCACCTACGACGGCGTGCTGGTGCGCCGCCTGCGCCGCCAGCGCGACGCGCGGCGTACGCAACGCTCGAAGGCCCCGCGGCAGTAGCCCTGCCGGACCACTTTCCATGATCTGTCGGAACCATTTGCACGGTTTTGCATTGCAGGTGCTTGCATATTCGCGGATCTGTCGGCTAACGTTCTCCTTGTCAGCCGCTGGTGACCCGAGACGCCAGCGGCTGACTTCTATTTCGGCCCACTTCTGACGGCCGACTTCTCGCCGCGCCGTGGGAGGCGGACGCCTCCGGCTCCCCGGGCGAGAACTGACGCATCCGGCATGTACCCATGGGTATTCATATGTCGTCGTAAATGCGACTCGATGCACTGCACGGTTATGAAGCATTAACCTGATTGACCGGCTCAGCGCGCGATCGCCACTGTCCATGAGTCAGCATCGGCTGCTCCGCCTCGGCGGAGCCGGCTCAAGGAGAGTCTGCGTGAACAACAGACGCGTCGCGCAGGGCCTGACCATGGCCCTCATCTCGGCAGTGGCCGCCATCAGCATGCCCACAGGCGTGCAGGCGGCCAGTGACCCCAAGCCCGCCAAGGGCACCGTCGCATCCCAGGAGACCGACGACGGCCGCGCGGTCGTCAGCGGAAAGCAGGCCAAGAGCAGGGCGGAGAGGTCGGCCGCGGCGTTCGTCGCCGCCGATCCGGCGGTACTGAAGCTCAGCGCCGGCGACGAGGCGGTCAGGCTGAAGACGTACCAGTCCTCCGGACTGCAGTACGTCTCCTACGACCGCACCCACCAAGGCCTGCGCGTCGTCGGCGGTGACTTCGTCGTCGCCGCCGACGCCGAGGGCAACCTGCTCGCGACCTCGGTCGCCCAGGACAAGCCGGTCAAGGTGTCGACCACGACGCCCGCGATCACCGAGAAGAAGGCACGCACGGTCGCCAAGGGCCAGGTGACCAAGCCGGCGGTCGAGTCCACCGAGCTGGTCATCGTCCAGGGCGAGGCCGGGTCGGACCTGGCGTACGAGACGATCGTGACCGGCACCCGCGCGGGAGAGCCCTCGCGTCTGTCCGTCTTCGTCGACGCCGCCACCGGCAAGGTGCTCTCCACCAAGGAGCACGTCGTCGAGGGCACCGGCAGCTCGGGCTACTCCGGGACGGTCTCGATCCAGACTCAGCTCTCCGGCTCCACCTACTCGCTCACCGACCCGTCGGCCACCACCCTGAAGTGCCAGAACTCCTCCGGCAACGTGACCTACACGGGCACCGACGACTCCTGGGGCAACGGTGACCCGACCAACCGGGAGACCGGCTGCGTCGACGCGTTCTACGCCGCGCAGCAGGAGAAGGGGATGCTGACCTCGTGGCTGGGGCGCTCGGGCATGGACGGCTCGGGCGGCTGGCTCCCGGTCCGCGTCGGCCTCAACGACGTGAACGCCTACTACGACGGCACCCAGGTGCAGATCGGCCACTCGCAGTCCGGTTCGCGGTGGATCGGTTCGCTCGACGTCGTCGCGCACGAGTTCGGCCACGGCATCGACGACCACACCCCGGGCGGGATCTCGGGTGGCAACACCCAGGAGTTCGTCGCGGACACCTTCGGTGCGGCGACCGAGTGGTACGACAACCAGACCGCCGACGACACCCCCGACTACCTCGTCGGTGAGGAGATCGACCTGGTGGGCAACGGTCCGATCCGCAACATGTACAACCCCTCGCTGGCCGGCGACGACAACTGCTACTCGTCCTCGACGCCCAACGACGAGGTCCACGCCGCGGCCGGACCGGGCAACCACTGGTTCTACCTGCTCGCCGAGGGGTCCAACCCGACCAACGGCCAGCCGAGCTCGCCGACCTGCAACTCCTCGACCGTCACGGGCGTGGGGATCCAGAAGGCGATGAAGATCATGTACAACGCGATGCTGCTGAAGACCTCCTCGTCGTCGTACCTGAAGTACCGCACCTGGACGCTCACCGCGGCCAAGAACCTGTACGGCACCGCGACCTGCACCGAGTTCAACGCGGTCAAGGCGGCCTGGAACGCCGTCTCGGTCCCAGCCCAGACCGCTGATCCGACCTGCACCCCGGGTGGCGGCACCGGCTCGGTCACGGTGGCCTCGCCGGGCTCGAAGACGGGCACGGTCGGCACCGCGATCTCGTCCTTCACGGTGTCGGCCTCCGGCGGCACCTCGCCCTACACCTTCACGGCCACCGGCCTGCCCGCCGGCGTCTCGATCTCCTCGGCGGGCACCGTCTCGGGCACCCCGACCACGGCCGGCACCTACACGCCGACGGTCACCGCGACGGACTCCGCCGGTGCGACCGGCTCGACGCAGTTCACCTTCACGATCTCCGGCACCGGTGGCGGCACCTGCTCGGGCCAGAAGCTGACCAACCCGGGCTTCGAGTCCGGCGCGACCGGCTGGACCGCCTCCTCGGGCGTGATCGACAGCTCGACCAGCGCGCCGGCGCACTCCGGTTCGTACAAGGCCTGGATGAACGGCTACGGCAGCACCCACACCGACACGCTGTCGCAGTCGGTCACCATCCCGTCCGGGTGTGCGGCCACGCTGACGTTCTGGCTCTACGTCGACTCCGACGAGACCACCACGACCTCGGCGTACGACAAGCTGACGGTCAAGGCCGGGTCCACCACCCTGGCGACCTACTCCAACCTGAACAAGGGTTCGGGCTACGTCCAGAAGTCGCTGAGCCTCAACGGCCAGGCGGGTTCGACGGTCACCCTCACCTTCACCGGTACGGAGGACTCCTCCCTCGGGACGAGCTTCCTGATCGACGACACGGCAGTGACCCTGTCGTAGGCGAGAAAGCGCGACGCCCCGCTCCCGATCGGGAGCGGGGCGTGGTCGCGTTCGCCGTGGATCAGTCGCGCTCGCGCGCGGTGAGGATCAACGGCCCGTCCTCGGTGATCGCGACGGTGTGCTCCATGTGGGCGCCGCGGGAGCCGTCGGCGCTGCGCAGGGTCCAGCCGTCGGGGTCGGTGAAGATCTCGTCGGTGGTGTGCAGGAACCATGGCTCGATCGCGATGACGAGGCCGGGCTGCAGCTTGAAGCCGCGGCCGGGACGGCCGTCGTTGGCGATGTGCGGGTCGCCGTGCATGGTGCGGCCGACGCCATGGCCGCCGAACTGGGTGTTGATCTTGAGACCCTTGGCGCGGGCGACGCCGGCGATCGCGTGGGAGATGTCGCCGACCTTGTTGCCGACCCGGGCGGCGTCGATGCCCGCGGCGAGCGCCTGGGTGGTGGTCTCGATCAGGTCGAGGTCCTCCTGGCGGGGCGTGCCGACGACGACGGAGAGGGCCGAGTCGGAGACCCAGCCGTCGACGCTGGCGGCGAAGTCGACGCTGAGCAGGTCGCCGTCCTGGAGCTTGTAGTCGAAGGGCAGACCGTGCAGCACGCCGTCATTGACCGAGGTGCAGAGCACCTTGCCGAACGGCATCGCGCCGAAGCTCGGGTGGTAGTCGATGTAGCACGACTCCGCGCCGCGGTCCTTGATCATCTTGTGCGCCAGCTCGTCGAGCTCGAGCAGGTTCACACCCACGGCGGCGTGCTCGCGGAGTGCGGTCAGGACATCGGCCACGAATCGGCCGGCGGGCTTCATCTGCTCGATCTGGGTCGGCGTGCGCAGTTCGATCACAGGCACAGACTATCCTGAGAACGGTTCTCAGTAGAACTCAGCAGCGTGCATCGCGCAGCGCGGCCGCCCTCGAGGTCAGGAAACGCCGTTCGGCGAGGTTGGTGGCCCGCGCCGAGGCCAGGTCGTACGCCGCCGCGGCACCCTCCAGGTCGCCGGCGAGCTCGAGCAGATGAGCGCGCACGGCGGGCACCCGGGGGTGGTCCGCGAAGCCGTCGGGTGAGCCGCGCAGGAGGTCGTCGAGCAGTGCCAGTGCGGGGCCCGGGCCGTCGGCGTACCCGACCGCGACGGCCTTGTTGAGCGTCACGATCGGGCCGGGGGCGACTTTCTCGAGCAACCCGTAGAGCGCGGTGATCTGCAGCCAGTCGGTCTCCTCCGCGGAGGGCGCCCGATTGTGGAGCGCGGCGATGGCGGCCTGGATCTGGTAGCTCCCCGGCCGGCCGGTGCCGATGGCGGCGTCGATCAGGGCGACGCCCTCGCGGGTGGCCTCGGGACGCCACAGGCTCCGGTCCTGGTCGGCCAGCGGGACGACGGCGCCGTGGGCATCGACGCGGGCCGGCCGGCGCGCGTCGAGCAGCAGCATCAACGCGAGCAGCCCGCCGAGTTCGCCGTGGCCGGTCCCGGTCATGCGGGTGAGCGCGGTGCGGGCGAGCCGGGTCAGCCGGATCGCCTCGGCGCACAGGTCGACCCGCTGCAGGCGGTCACCCTCGGTCGCGACGTACCCCTCGTTGAAGAGCAGGTAGAGCACCTTCAGCATCGCCGGGATCCGCGCGGCGAGGTCGGCGGTGCCGTCGATCCCGAGCGAACGGCCCTTGATCGTTGCCTTCGCCCGGGAGATCCGCTGCGCCATCGTCTTCTCCGGGACGAGGTAGGCGTGCGCGATCTCCCGGGTGGTGAGCCCGCCGACCGCCCGCAGGGTCAGCGCCACGGCCGAGGCCGGGGTGAGGCTGGGATGACAGCAGAGCAGGAGTACGTCCAGGGAGTCGTCGATCGCCGATGTCTCCTGACCCTCGGGCTCGGCGAGGTGGTCGGCCTGCTCGCGGTCGCGGCGGCGCGCCTCGCTGCGCTTGGCGTCGACGAGGCGGTGCATCGCCGTCGTGACCAGCCAGCCGCGGGGCTGCACGGGTACGCCTCGTTCCGGCCAGGTGCGTACGGCCTCGACCAGCGCCTCCTGGACGGCGTCCTCGGCCGCGTAGAAGTCGCCGCAGCGCCGGGTGACGACGGCGACGACCTGCGGCGTGAGGTCACGCAGCAGGTCGTCCGGCATCGCCGGCATCACTCGATGCTCGCCTCGCCGAAGGCGATGGTGTCGTCGACCGAGGAGCCGTCGGTGCCGTGGTACATCCGGCGCACCTGGATCGGCTGCTCGATCGCCCGCCCGCCCGGCCCGGGGGCCGCGGAGTAGAGCCCGGCGATCTCCAGAGCGCGTTCCTCGGTCTCGGAGTCGACGATCATGTAGCCGGCGACCCACTCCTTGAACTCCTGGAACGGCCCGTCGGTGACGGTCCTGTCGGCGCCGTCGGAGGTCACCACGAACGCCTGGTCCGGCGGCGTCAGGGCCTCGACGTGCACCAGCTCGCCGGACTCGGTCAGGGCCTTGTTGAGGGCCTCGTAATAGCTCATGTGGCCCTGCACCTCCTCGGGCTTCCAGCCGGCCATCCCGCCGGGAGTCTCGTCGTTGCCGGCTTGGTAGTCGAGGATCATCAGGTAGCGAGGCATGTCCTCACCCTTCCACTTCGAGCGCTCCTTGTAAGCGCCATTCACGAGGGGAACGGAGCCGGCGGCCGGATAACTACATGCTTCGGCGAATCTTTTCGGCGTAGGTTTCTCGCCGTGCTGAAGGCCTATGACGTGCAGTTGCGAACCGACGCCGAGACTCCCGGGGCGGTGTCGGTGACCCGGCACGGGCCGCTGCGGCTGATCACCTTCGACGGGGGCCGTGGATTCATCTCCTACCAGGACCTCGGCGGGGCCGACGAGGCGGGGATCGAGGCGCTGGTCACGGCGGCGGTGGGCCACTTCGAGGCCGACCCCACGATCGAGGAGGTCGAGTGGAAGACCCGCGGCCACGATGTCGCTCCGGGGCTGCACGAGATCCTGCTCCGGCACGGCTTCGAGCCGGAGGATCCCGAGTCGATCATGATCGGTGAGGCCAAGCTGCTCGCCGTTGACGTGCCACTGCCGGACGGGGTCGTGCTGCGCTCGATCACGAGCGCAGGGGACGTACGCGCCGCCGGCATCATGCAGGACGGGGTCTTCGGCTCGCCGTTCTCGGAGGCGCGGGTCGAGGACCTGGTACGCCGGCTCGCGGCGGGGGAGTGCGAGATGTGGGTCGCCGAGGCGGACGGTGAGATCGTCAGCGCCGGCCGGATCGACCCGGTCCCGAACTCGGACTTCGCCGGAATCTGGGGCGGCGCAACGCTGGAGGAGTGGCGCGGCCGTGGCATCTACCGCGCCCTGACCGCTGCCCGCGCCCGCACCGCCATCGCGCGGGGCAAGCGTTACATCCACAGCGACTCGACCGAGTTCTCCCGGCCGATCCTGGAGCGCTCGGGCCTGGTCAAGGTCGGCACCACCACGCCGTACGTCCGCCGGTTCGACTGATCGGGCTGGTCCGGCACGAGCTGGATCAGTCGTCCTTCGGGGCCAGCAGGCGGATCGGGTCGCCGGCCAGCCAGGCGGCGATGTCCTCGACGGCTCCTCCGTAGAAGCGGCGGAAGTTGTCCTCGGTGACGTAGCCGAGGTGCGGGGTGGCGACCACGTTCGGCAGGTGCCGCAGCACGTCGTCGGCGGGAAGCGGCTCGATGTCGTAGACGTCCAGGCCGGCGCCGGCGATCGTGCCGGAGCCGAGGTGGGCGATCAGTGCCTCGGTGTCGACCAGCCCTGCCCGGGAGGTGTTCACCAGGTGGGCGGTCGGCTTCATCGCCGCCAGGTCGGCGTGCCCGACGATGTGCCGGGTGGCCTCCGACAGCACGAGATGGATCGAGACGATGTCACTGGTCTCGAACAGGGTGGCCTTGTCGACCGCGCGCACGCCGACCGGTTCGGCGCGCTCGACGGTGAGGTGCGGACTCCAGGCGATCACGTCCATCCCGAACGCCTGCCCCACGGCCGCGACCCGGGAGCCGATCTTGCCGAGCCCGAGCAGCCCCAGGGTCCGGCCGTGGAGGTCGCTCCCGACGGTCCGCTGCCAGGTGTGGCCGGTCGCCTCGGTGACGATGTGGCGGGTCAGTGCGTGGATGAGCGCCCAGGTGAGCTCGACCGGAGGATGCGGGCTGGACGGGGTGCCGGACACGGTGATGCCCAACCGGGCCGCCGCGGCCAGGTCGATCGAGGCGTTGCGCATCCCGGTCGTGACCAGCAGCTTCAGGGCCGGCAGCCGTTCGAGCAGAGCGGCCGGGAAGGACGTGCGCTCCCGCATCGCGACGACGATCTCGGCCTTCCGGAGCGCCCGGACGAGCGCGTCGGGTTCGAGGTGCTCGGTCAGCGAGGTGACCTCGAGGCCGTCGAGGGAGTCCCACGCGGCGTACGTCTTCGCCACGTCCTGGTAGTCGTCGAGAATCACGCAGCGCACGAGGGCAACCTATCGGTTCGGTGGAGTTCTGCTGTGGGCAGATCTGCCTGCGGCGGATTCGCTTTCGCACGACCCCGGGCTCGGTCAGAGTCGAGGACATGACCCAGACACCCATCACCGCAGGGCCGCTCGACGAGCAGCTGACGGCGCGGCTGCAGAACCAGCGGATCATCGTGCTCGGCCAGGAGGTGGACGACGCGATCGCCAACCGGATCTGCGCGCAGCTCCTGCTGCTCTCTGCCGAGGACCCGCACCGCGACATCTCCCTCTACATCAACTCGCCCGGCGGCTCGGTGACGGCCGGGATGGCGATCTACGACGTGATGCACCTGATCCCCAACGACGTCTCCACGCTCGGCATGGGGATGGCGGCGAGCATGGGTCAGTTCCTGCTCACCGCGGGCACTCCCGGCAAGCGCTACGTGCTCCCGCACACCGAGGTGCTGCTGCACAAGGGGTCGGCCGGGATCGGCGGGTCCGCGGCCGACATCGAGGTGCAGGCCGCGCGGCTGGCGCGGATGACCCAGCAGATGCTCCAGATCACCGCCGCCCACACCGGCCAGAGCGTCGAGCAGATCGACCAGGACTCGCTGCGCGACCGCTGGTTCACCGCCGAGGAGGCCCGCGACTACGGGTTCGTCGACGAGGTGCTCAACGACGTGCAGTCGGTGACGCCGGTCCAGCAGCGGTCGGCCGCCTTCGGTCTCGCTGCCGGGGGTGCCCGATGAGCTCCTACACGATCCCCTCGGTCGTCGAGAAGACCCCACGTGGCGAGCGGGCGCTCGATGTCTACAGCCGCCTGCTCTCCGACCGGATCGTCTACCTCGGTACGCCGATCGACGACGGTGTCGCCAACGTGGTGATCGCGCAGCTGATCCACCTGGAGTCGGACGCGCCGGACACCCAGATCGAGCTCTATCTCAACTCCCCGGGCGGCGACCCGACCGCGATGTTCGGCATCTACGACACGATGCAGTTCCTGCGGTCGCCGGTCGCGACCACGTGCGTGGGCCAGGCGGCCGGGTCGGCCGCGGTGCTGCTGGCCGCGGGGGATCCGGGGCGACGTACGGTCCTCCCGCACGCGCGGGTCGTGCTGCAGCAGCCGGGCCAGGACGGTCAGCGGGGCGATGTCACCGACCTGCAGGTCGCTGCGAAGGAGATCGGCCGCCTGCGTGCCGAGATGGACACGCTGCTGGCGCGCCACACCGGGCGGAGCGTCGAGGAGATCCACGCCGGCACCGAGCGCGATCTCGTCCTGGGCGCCGAGGAGGCGGTGGCGTACGGGCTCGCGGACGCCGTGCTGGAGAGCCGCAAGCTCGCCTCGGTCTGAGATTCAGGCGGCGAGAGCCATCGGGCCGGTCGGGCGGGCGCCCGCGCGCAGCGTGCGGGTGACCCGCTCGGTCAGGTCGACGAGACCAAGGCCGAGCGCGCCTCCGACGGCCTCGAGGACCTCGGAGCTGGGCTCCTTGCGGCCGCGCTCGATCTCGGAGAGGTATTGCGTCGAGACCCCGGCATCCCCGGCGACGTCGGCGAGCGTACGTTCCTGGCGGGATCGCTCCTCGCGGATCACCTGGCCGGCGGCCTCACGCCACAACGGCGCCGGCTTGTCGTCGTCCGGCAGCGGGTGGCCGGGGAACCTGATCACTTCGCCCATGGAAACACCCTAGCGCTGCGCGCGAAGCCCGAGAGGGCCGTTCGCGGCGGGCGAACACGCCCCTTACCAGGGGTTATATCGGTCGAACGATAGATGATGGGGACTTGCCAGCAAGCTCCGACACCCCGATAGTGGTCGCACAGTTTCGATCTTTGTGGGTCTACTGTGCACGACCAGAGAACTTGTCGAGTCGTTGGTATCACGGGGGAATCGTGTTGCATCGCAAGCAGATCGCCTTGGCTGGAATGGCAACGGGACTGGCCATGACGAGCATCGGGATCGGTGGCCTGATCGTCGGCAACGCCGGGGCCGAAGAGCCAGGACACAGCTACGCCACGGATGAGTCCGGGATCAGTCTGATCTCGCCGGTCTCCCCGGTGGCGCCGTTGGAGAAGAAGCCGGCCGCGCCCACCGAGAGCGAGCCGCAGAGCTCGGCTCCGGGCAGCGAGGCACCGGAGGTCGCCGAGACGTCGGTCCCGGCGAGCCCTCGGTCGGTCGAGGAGTCCACCGGGGAGTCGACGTCGCCGCTTCCGGCGCGCCCCACGCAGATTCCTTCGGAGCCGCGTCCTACCAGCCGTCCGAGCCCGACGGAGTCGCCGAGCGAATCGCCGAGCGAGTCGCCGAGCCAGACCCCCAGCGAGACGCCGAGCGACACCGTCTCGCCGTCGCCCAGCGAGCCGGCGACCGAGGAGCCGGACCCCTCGGACACGCCCACCGACTGACCTCGGCTCCCGACTGTTGGTCGGCGATGCCCCCGGGAGGGTAACGCCCGAGGCATCGCTGCCCTACGCTGTGCGCCACACCATGCGCGGGGCGGGTACAGGGAGTCGAGTTGCAGAGCAAGCAGGTCGCCGTGGCAGGCATCCTGACCGGCGCGGTCATGACCGGTCTCGGGGTGGTGGTCCTCCTCGCCGGGCTCGCGGAGGCCGAACGGCCAGATCGGGACCCGGTCACCGGCTACGAGGACGTCGGTAACACCTATCCCGACGTGGACCCGTTGCCACCGCTGCCCTCGGCGCAGCTGTCCCAGGGGCCGTCGATGGGCTCCTCCGCCGGTCCGGGCGAGGTGGGAGACGGCCACGGCGAGCCGGTCGGGCCGAGGAGGCCCGGGCCGACCGCGGCCGAGGACCCGCGCGTCCCGACGGCGCCGCGCGAGCCGGACGAGCCTGCCGAGACCGAAGGCTCGACGCCCACCTCCGGGCCCACGGGCACGGCGGAACCGGAGCCGACCACCGAGCCGACCGAGTCCGCCGACCCGACGTCGGAGCCGACGCCGACCGAGACGGCGACTCCGACCACGGAGCCGTAGCCGTCGGGTGGGGCCGGCGATCACCAGCCCCGTTCGCGCCACTCGGCGAGATGCGGGCGCTCGACGCCGAGCGTGGAGTCGTCGCCGTGGCCCGGGTAGAACCAGGTCTCGTCGGGGAGGGTGGCGAAGATGCGTTGCTCGACGTCGTCGAGCAGCTGGGTGAAACGTACGGGATCCTGCTGGGTGTTCCCGACCCCGCCGGGGAAGAGGCTGTCGCCGGTCCACAGGTGGGGCGTGCCCTCTGGGTCGCGGTAGAGCAGTGCGACCGATCCGGGGGTGTGCCCGCGCAGCGCGATCACCTCGAGGGTGCAGTCGCCGACGGTGACGGTGTCGCCGTGGGAGAGGGTGCGAGCGATGGGTACGCCGGTGGCCTCTGTGATCGCGGCCGCGTCCGGCTCGCCGGCGAGTGCGACCGCGCCGGTTGTGTCGACGACGTCCGCCAGGGCTCGGTGGTGGTCCCAGTGCTGATGGGTGGTGACGACGGTGGCCAGGTTCTCGCCGACGAGGGGGAGCAGGGTCTCGGGCTCGGCGGCGGCGTCGACGAGGAGCTGTTCGCCGGTGGATCGGCAGCGCAGCAGGTAGCAGTTGTTGGACATCTGTGCGTCGACGGCGACCTTGGTGAGGGTGAGTCCGCCGAGCTCGCGCACGTCGGCCGGGCCGCCTGGTTTCACGGCGCCTGTATAAGTGGTAGGGGCATCGCTCATGCGTCTATGCAAGCACGTCGGACACGGTCAGAAGTAAAATGTCGGTGCTCCGTGAGAGGGTGCCGTCAGGGAGTCTTCCCGGCGTCGTATGATGCGAACATCTGTTCGACGCGGTAGCGCGATGCGATAGCACTGGACGAGGAAAGAACGTGGCGGAGCAGCAGCTGATCATCCGGGGTGCCCGGGAGCACAACCTGAAGGACGTCTCCCTCGACCTGCCTCGGGACTCCATGATCGTGTTCACCGGGCTGTCCGGGAGCGGGAAGTCGAGCCTCGCGTTCGACACCATCTTCGCCGAGGGCCAGCGTCGCTACGTCGAGTCGCTTTCTGCGTACGCTCGCCAGTTCCTCGGGCAGATGGACAAGCCCGACGTCGACTTCATCGAGGGGCTCTCGCCGGCGGTGTCGATCGACCAGAAGTCCACCTCGAAGAACCCACGCTCGACGGTCGGCACCATCACCGAGGTCTACGACTACCTGCGTCTTCTCTACGCCCGGGCCGGACGTCCGCACTGCCCGACCTGTGGAGCCCCGATCGAGCGTCAGACGCCGCAGCAGATCGTCGACCACGTGCTCACCCTCGAGGAGGGACGCCGCTTCCAGGTGCTCAGCCCGGTGATCCGGGCGCGCAAGGGGGAGTACGTCGAGCTCTTCAGCCAGCTGCAGCAGCAGGGCTACTCCCGGGTGCGGGTCGACGGCGAGACCCATCAGCTCGACGCGCCGCCCAAGCTGGAGAAGCAGAAGAAGCACACCATCGAGGTGGTCATCGACCGGCTCGCGGTCAAGGAGTCCTCCAAGCGGCGGCTGACCGACTCGGTCGAGACCGCGCTGGAGCTGGCCGGTGGCCTGGTCGTCTTCGACTTCGTCGACACGGGCGAGCAGATGAAGTTCTCCGAGCGGATGTCGTGCCCCAACGACCATCTGCTCGACACCGACGAGCTCGAGCCGCGGTCGTTCTCGTTCAACTCGCCCTTCGGGGCGTGCCCGGCCTGCACCGGCCTCGGCACCCGGATGGAGGTCGACCCCGAGCTGGTCGTCCCCAACCCGGGCGCCACGCTGGCCGAGGGCGCGCTGCAGCCCTGGTCGCAGGCCCACGTCGCCGAATACTTCCTACGCCTCCTGGAGGCGCTCGGTGGTGAGCTCGGCTTCGACCTCGACACCCCGTGGGACGCGATCCCGGCGGCCGGCCAGAAGGCGATCCTCGACGGTCATGGGCGCAAGGTGCACGTGGTCTCGGTCAACCGCTACGGCCGCCGCCGGTCCTACGACGCCGAGTTCGAGGGCGTGCGCCGCTGGGTCGAGCGCCGCCACAAGGAGGCCGAGTCCGACACCACCCGGGAGCGCTTCGAGGGCTACATGCGCCAGGTGCCGTGCCCGACCTGCAAGGGCACCCGGCTCAAGCCCGTCTCCACCTCGGTGACGCTGGGGGAGCGGAGCGAGGGTGGCCTCAACATCGCCGAGCTCTGCGCGCTGCCGATCAACGAGGCCGCCGAGTGGCTCGACCAGGTCGAGCTCACCGGCCGGGAGCGGCAGATCGCCGAGCAGGTGCTCAAGGAGATCCAGGCGCGGTTGCGCTTCCTCCTCGACGTGGGCTTGGACTACCTGTCGCTGGAGCGTCCCTCGGGCTCGCTCTCCGGTGGCGAGGCCCAACGGATCCGGCTGGCCACCCAGATCGGCTCCGGCCTGGTCGGTGTCCTCTACGTGCTGGACGAGCCGTCCATCGGCCTGCACCAGCGCGACAACCACCGCCTGATCGAGACCCTCGAGCGGCTCAAGCGGCTCGGCAACACACTCATCGTCGTCGAGCACGACGAGGACACCATCAAGGTGGCCGACTGGGTGGTCGACATCGGTCCGGGTGCGGGTGAGCACGGCGGCCAGGTGATCCACTCCGGGACGGTCGAGGAGCTGCTCGCCAACGATCAGTCGGTGACCGGTCAGTATCTGGCCGGCCGCCGCGAGATCGCCGTCCCGGCCGTGCGCCGCCCGCGCACCGCCGGCCGCGAGCTGACCGTCCACGGCGCCCGCGAGAACAACCTCAAGGACATCGACGTCACCTTCCCGCTGGGCCTCTTCCTCGCGGTCACCGGCGTCTCCGGCTCGGGCAAGTCGACGCTCGTCAACGACATCCTCTACACCGCGCTGGCCAAGGAGTTCTACCGCGCCCGCACCGTCCCGGGCCGGCACACCAAGATCTCCGGCCTGGACAACGTCGACAAGGTGATCCACGTCGACCAGTCCCCGATCGGGCGTACGCCGCGGTCCAACCCGGCCACCTACACCGGCGTCTTCGACCACATCCGCAAGCTCTTCGCCTCCACCCCGGAGGCCAAGATGCGGGGCTACCTGCAGGGCCGGTTCTCGTTCAACGTCAAGGGCGGCCGCTGCGAGGCCTGCTCGGGGGACGGCACGATCAAGATCGAGATGAACTTCCTGCCCGACGTCTACGTGCCGTGCGAGGTCTGCCACGGTGCGCGCTACAACCGCGAGACGCTCGAGGTGCACTACAAGGGCAAGTCGATCGCCGAGGTGCTCGACATGCCGATCGAGGAGGCGGTCGAGTTCTTCGCCGCCGTGCCCGCGATCGCGCGCCACATGAAGACCCTGGTCGAGGTCGGCCTGGGCTACGTGCGGCTGGGCCAGCCCGCGACCACCCTGTCCGGCGGCGAGGCACAGCGCGTCAAGCTCTCCGCCGAGCTGCAGAAGCGCTCGACCGGCAAGACGCTCTACGTGCTCGACGAGCCGACCACCGGTCTCCACTTCGAGGACATCCGCAAGCTGATCGGGGTGCTCTCCTCGCTGGTCGACAAGGGCAACACCGTGCTGGTGATCGAGCACAACCTCGACGTCATCAAGACCGCTGACTGGATCATCGACATGGGCCCCGAGGGCGGCAACCGAGGTGGCACCGTGATCGCCGAGGGCACCCCCGAGACCGTCGCGGCGACACCTGGCAGCCACACCGGTGGCTTCCTGGCCCCGCTGCTCGACGGCAAGGCTGCCGAGCAGCCGCCGGCCAAGCCGGTGAAGGCGAAGGCGGCTCCGGCCAAGAAGACGGCCGCGAAGAAGAAGCCGGCCGCGCGGAAGAAGGTCAGCGCCTCCTGACCTGAGTCCGAGATTTGCCTGAAGGTTTGCGCTCGGCGAGCGACGTCGCTCTGCGGGGTGCCTATTCTGGGCGGCATGAGTGAATCTCGAATCACCCGGCGCAAGGTCGTCGGTGGGGCCGCGGTCACGGTCATGGGTGTCCCGCTCCTCGCAGCGTGCGGCGGCAGCGACTCCAGCGGCTCCGGGAGCGACGGCGGGTCCGGGTCCACGGAGGATGGCCCGCTCGTCGCGACGAGCGAGGTGCCCGTCGGTGGAGGAGTGATCGTGGCCGACCGGAATCTGGTGGCCACCCAGCCGACCGAAGGCACGTTCAAGGTCTTCTCCGCGATCTGCACTCACCGCAGCTGCCCGGTCACGAAGGTCGCCGGCGGTACCATCGACTGCCCCTGCCACGGCAGCCGGTTCTCGATCGAGGACGGCTCGGTGGCACAGGGCCCGGCGACGAGTCCGCTGGAGGAGGTCAGCTTCGAGGTGATCGACGGAGAGATCGTCCCGAGCTGAGCCTCCCGCGAGCCGAGACGTCGCTCCGGTCGGTCGAGACGTCACGTACGTGACGC
>NZ_JBHVKJ010000082.1:0-3951 GCF_042798275.1 Nocardioides sp. NPDC057767
GGGGCCGGGGGGTACGCCGCCCCCCCCGCCCCGCCCCCCCTGGGCGCCCAACTGCCCCGCTACCCAGGGTGTGTGGGAGGCTCTGCGCGCCCCCCACCCCACGCCGATCTCGGGGAGGACGGGCCGGTTCGGCACGGGGCCGCTAGGTTCTACCCATGACCGCTGTCGATGAGCTCAACGTCGTTCTGCTGGAGGCCGGCGCCACAGTGGCGACCGCCGAGTCTCTGACCGCCGGGCGTCTGGCTGCGCTGCTCACCGAGCCGCCGGGCGCGTCGAAGACGTTTCGCGGGGGCTTCGTGACGTACGCGACGGAGCTGAAGCACACCCTGCTGGGTGTCCCCGTCTCGGTGATCGAGACGGTCGGGGTGGTCTCCGCGGAGTGCGCCGCGGCGATGGCCGCGGGGGCGCGGGAGCGATCGGGGGCGACGTACGGGCTCGCGACCACCGGGGTGGCCGGTCCCGAGGAGCAGGAGGGAAAGCCCGTCGGGACGGTCTTTCTCGGTGTTTCCGGTCCGCACGGTGAAACAACGGCGCAACTCGGGCTGTCGGGCTCGCGTGCGGAGATCCAGCGTGATACGTGTTTGTTCGCTGTTGATGAACTACTCGGACTACTTCGGCGGGAACATCGAAGGGTCAGGTAGCGTTGGAGCCAGACGTCACCCAGATGTCGGTGACTTGTGACCTGTAGGAGGCTGACCGCAATGGTGCTCTTCCGTCGACTTCTCGGCGAGGTGCTGCGTGCCCAGCGGCTCGAGCGTGGGATGACCCTGCGCGAGGTCTCCGCGGAGGCGCGAGTCAGCCTCGGCTACATCTCCGAGGTCGAGCGCGGCCAGAAGGAAGCCTCCTCCGAGCTCCTCGCCTCGCTCTGCAGCGCCCTCGACGTGGCTCTCTCCGATGTGCTCCGCGACGTCTCCGACGCGGTCGCCCTCGAAGAGGCCACCATTCTGCGGATGCCCGTTCGCGCCGCGGCCGACGCTGCCGCCGCCTGAATCGTCCCGCCCCCGGAGTTTTTCCGTTCGGCGTGTCTCAAAGCGGGCGCGACCGTCTCCTTGCTGACGTGGGCCCACCACGGGCCCGCGCATTCATGGGGAGATGGTGCGATGCGCATGGCTGTCGAGAACGAGCTTCCGGACCTGACGGTCCCGGCGCCGCGGGGCGAGGGCGACCCGGTTTCCCCCGACCTGCTCGAGGCCGAGCTCTTCGGGCTGGAGGAGACCCTGAACATCCTTCGCGACGAGTTCACCTCAGTCGCTCCCGGTGAGCGCGCGCACGTCGCCCGCCACATGCGCGACACCCGGGTCCGGATCGCCCAGATCCGCCTGCGGCTGCTGCACGGCTGCTAGGCCTGGCAGCTCGCGCAGTAGTAGGCCGGGCGCTCCTTGCCGGGCGGGCCGACCCTGGCCACGGTCACGGTGCCGCCGCAGCGGCGACAGGCCCGGCGGCCGTAGACCCACATCTGGCGGGAGCGGGACCAGTCGGCCTGCATCAGCTCGCGGGTGCGCTGGAGGATCCGGGGGAGCCTGTCGCCGGCGTCATCGACCGTACGCAGCGGGTTGATCCCGGCGATGAAGCACGTCTCCGCGGCGTAGATCGTGCCGATCCCGGCGAGGTTGGTCTGGTCGCGCAGCGCCTCGAAGAGCGGTCGCTCCGGCTGGCTGCGGAGGCGCGCCAGGGCCGTGTCGGGATCCCAGTCGCCGGCGAGGATGTCCGGGCCGAGGTGGGCGACCAGCCGCTCCTCCTGGTCGCGGGGGACCAGCTCGACGATCCCGAGGAGGAAGCCGACCGCCTCGGTCCGCTCGGTGCGGAGCACCACCCGAGCCTGGAAGCCAGGCTTCGGCCAGCGCCGGCCGGCCTCGAGGATCCGCCAGGACCCCTCCATCTTCAGGTGGGTGTGCAGCGTCCACTCGCCGGTGCGGTGGTCGATCCGGGTCAGCAGGTGCTTGCCGCGCGTCACGGTGCCCTGGACGGTGCCGCCGGCGAGGTCGGCCGTGGCCAGCTGCGGCACCCGGAAGTCCGTGCGCGTCAGCACCTGTCCCGCCAGCCCCCGGTCGAGAGAGCGGGAGGTACGGAGCACGGCGTCGCCTTCCGGCACGTCCTCACCTGCTCTGCGAGGTCAGGCGCAGGCCGCGCGGGGTGGCGATGAAGCCGGCGTACTGCAGCGCCTGGCGCAGCGGCGTCTCGCCGGACCCGAGCAGCGGGGCGCCGTCGGCCTTCTCGACGGTGAGGCGTCCCAGTGCGCCTCGGCGCACGGCGTCGGCGAGGGCCTCGGCGGCCGGCTCGAGGAGATTGGGGTCTTCGGACCAGGTCAGCAGCGTGCGGCCGCCGCGCTCGACGTACAGGGCCAGCTCGCCGTCGACCAGCACCACGATCGCGCCTGCCTTGCGGCCGGGCCGGTGGCCCTCCTCCGAGACCGGCCAGGGGAGCGCCGCGCCGTAGGGATTGGCCGGGTCGGTCGCGGCGAGCGCGAGGGCGACGGGCTTGTCGGAGGGCTCGACCCGGGAGAAGGTACGCAGCCGGTCGACCGAGCCCGCCGTGCCGAACTGGGCGGCACCCAGGCCCTCGACGAAGTAGCCCCGTCTGGCTCGTCCGGACTCCTCGAAGGCGCTGAGCACCTTGTAGACGGCCGCGAACCCCCCGGGCGTGCGCTCGGACTGGACCGCGCCGCGGGTGACCACACCGTGGCGGTCCAGCAGTCGCTCGGCGGCGGCATGGGCGCGCTTGGTCGGGTCGGGGTCGGGCTCGGGCAGGATCGTCCAGCGCCCGGCCGTCTCCGGGAGGCTCGCTCGTGCCGGCATCCGAGCGCCGCCGGTGTAACGGCCGCCGCGGACTCGCGGCGGCGGCCTTCGGGAGCGGTGCGACGGTGTGCCGGAGCGGGTCAGGGCCCGCAGCGGCAGCAGGGTGTCGTTGCTGACCCGGCCCGACCAGACCAGCTCCCACAGCGCTGCGCTCAGATCGGCGTCGCTCGGGGTCTTCTCGTCGCCGGCAGCGACGGTCCGGGCGAGCTGGTGGAAGAACCAGGCACCGCCTGGCTCGAGGGCTTCGAGGATGCGCTCGGCCAGCGGGCCGGGCGGCATCTCCGCCGGCGGAGGCAGGGTCAGCTCGGCGGTGTCGGCCGGGTGCAGCGAGACCCAGCCGTCGGTGCCGGGCAGGGTGCCGTGACCGGCCCAGAGCACCTCGCCACCGGAGGTCAGCTCGTCGAGGAACGCCGGCTCGTAGTCGACCACACGGGTGGGCAGGATCAGGCTCTCCAGCGCGCTGGCCGGGACCGGGCAGCCGGCGAGCTGGTCGACCACGCTCAGCACCCCGTCGACGCCACGCAGCGCCCCCTTGCGTACGGACGTCTTCTGCCATGCCGGGAGAAACCTGCCCAGCGCCGCCGGCTCGACCGGCTCGACCTCTTTGCGCAGCCGGGCCAGCGAGCGCCGGCGCAGCATCCGGAGCACCTCGGCGTCGCACCACTCCAGCCCGCTCCCGCCGGGGCGGAACTCCCCGTCGAGCACCCGCCCGCGCGCCGAGAGCCGGGCCAGGGTGTGCCGCACGACCGCCTCGCCCAGCCCCAGCCTCGTTGCCACATCGGCCGCCGTGAACGGCCCGTGCGAGCGCGCGTACCGAGACACCAGGTCGCTGACCGGGTCCTCGACGGGCTCGGTGAAGGCCGACGGTACGCCCGGAGGGACTGCCACCCCCAGCCCGTCCCTGAGCCTGGCCACGTCCTCGACCACCGCCCACCGGGCCTCCCCGGCCACCCGCACCTCGACGACCCGTCGAGCGGTGGCGAGGCTCTCCAACGCCACCGAGACGTCACCCCGGTCGGCCGAGGCGTCACCCTGGTCGGCCGAGGCGTCAGCCGCGTCGGGCGAGGCGTCACCCTGGTCGGGCGAGGCGTCAGTCCCGTCGGCCGAGACGTCGCTTACGTCGGGCGAGACGTCAGCCGGTGACGCTTCGCCCGAC
>NZ_JBHVKJ010000082.1:4051-17203 GCF_042798275.1 Nocardioides sp. NPDC057767
GCGGCTGACGCTTCGCCCGACGCGGCTGACGCTTCGCCCGACGCGGCTGACGCTTCGCCCGACGCGGCTGACGCTTCGCCCGACGCGGCTGACGCTTCGCCCGACGCGGCTGACGCCTCGGCGAGGGTGGTGCGGGCGGTGATCTCGTCGAGGGTGAGGGGGCCGATGGTGCGGATGAGGTCGGTGATGCCTTCGGCGCCGCGGGCCTGCCGGCCGGGGGCGAGGCGCTGCAGTTCGGACTCGACCTCGGCCAGGACCTCGGGGTCGAGGAGCTCGCGGAGCTCGGCGCGGCCGAGCAGCTCGGCGAGGAGACCCTGGTCGAGGGTCAGAGCGGCGGCGCGGCGCTCGGCGAGGGGCGAGTCGCCCTCGTAGAGGAACTGGGCGACGTAGCCGAACAGGAGCGACTGGGCGTAGGGAGAGGGGGTCGGGGTGGCGACGTCGACGATCGAGATCTCGCGGCGCTCGATCCGCCGGAGGAGGCCGACGAGGGAAGGGAGGTCGTAGACGTCGCGGAGGCACTCGCGCACGGCCTCGAGGATGATCGGGAAGCTCGGGTACTGGGAGGCGACCTCCAACAAGGCCGCCGAGCGCTGGCGCTGCTGCCACAGCGGCGAGCGGCGGCCGGGGTCGCGGCGGGGGAGCAGCAGCGCCCGCGCCGCGCACTCGCGGAACCTGCTGGCGAAGAGCGCGGAGCCGCCGACCTCGGTGGTGACCAGATCCTCGATCTCGTCCGGCTCGAAGACGATGAGCTCGCCGGTCGGCGCCTCGGCGTCGGTGTCGGGCAGGCGGATCACGATGCCGTCGTCGCTGTCGATGGCCTGCCCGTCGACCCCGTAGCGCTCCCGGATCCGGGCATTGATCGCCAGCGCCCACGGGGCGTGAACCGGACGGCCGTAGGGGGAGTGGACCACCAGCCGCCAGTCGCCGAG
The DNA here is from genome assembly GCF_042798275.1 of Nocardioides sp. NPDC057767. Lineage (NCBI taxonomy): Bacteria > Bacillati > Actinomycetota > Actinomycetes > Propionibacteriales > Nocardioidaceae > Nocardioides > Nocardioides sp. NPDC057767. The sequence goes on from NZ_JBHVKJ010000082.1 coordinate 4,981, forward strand.
CTCGTCGCGGAACCGCTCGACGACGATGTTGCTGTCGGAGGGGAGGATGTTGGTGGCCTCGGCCTGCTCGTGCAGGTAGGTGACCAGGTTGGCGGCCGCGTAGGCGTCGAGACCGTCCTCCTGCGCCCGCGCCTCGGCCTTCTTGGCGGGCATCGCGGCGAGCTCGCGGGTGTAGGCGCCGACGGCCTCGCCGAGCTCGGCGGGCCGGCCGAGCGAGTCGCCCTTCCAGAACGGCAGCCGCCCCGGGATCCCGGGCGCCGGGGTCACGAGCACCCGGTCGTGGGTGATGTCCTCGATCCGCCAGGACGTCGCGCCCAGCGCGAAGACGTCGCCGACCCGCGACTCGTAGACCATCTCCTCGTCGAGCTCGCCTACCCGCCGGCCCACCCCCTCACCAACCAGATAGACGCCGAAGAGACCACGGTCGGGGATGGTGCCGCCGCTGGTGACGGCCAGCCGCTGGGCACCCGGGCGTCCGGTCACGGTGCCGGCGACGCGGTCCCACACGATCCGCGGGCGCAGCTCGGCGAACTCCTCGCTCGGGTAGCGCCCGGCGAGCAGGTCGAGGGTCGCGTCGTAGGCGGAGCGAGGGAGGGTTGCGTACGACGCCGTCCTTCTGACCAGCGCGAACAGCTCGTCGACGTCCCAGGTGTCCAGCGCCGTGGCGGCCACGATCTGCTGGGCGAGCACATCGAGCGGGTTGGCCGGCAGGCTCATCGACTCGATCAGGCCCTGCCGCATCCGCTGCACGCTGACTGCGGTCTGAGCGAGGTCGCCGCGGTGCTTCGGGAACAGGACCCCGCGAGACACCTCGCCGACCTGGTGGCCGGCCCGCCCGACGCGCTGGAGCGCGGACGCCACGCTGGGCGGCGACTCGATCTGGACGACGAGGTCGACCGCTCCCATGTCGATGCCGAGCTCGAGACTCGAGGTGGCCACCACCGCGGGCAGCCGGCCCGACTTGAGGTCGTCCTCGATCAGCGCGCGCTGCTCCTTGGACACGCTGCCGTGGTGGGCCTTGGCGATCACCGGGGCCGCGCCGTGGGACTGTCCCGACTGCGCCATCACCTGGGCAGGTGGCGGTCCGGTCTGGAAGACCCGGTCCGAGGCGATCTCGTTGAGCCGAGCGGTCAGCCGTTCCGCGATCCGGCGGGAGTTGGCGAAGACGATCGTGGAGCGGTGGGCGGTGACCAGGTCGGCGACGTGCTCCTCGACGTGGGGCCAGATCGAGGAGGCCCGCTGGGGGTCGTCGTCCTCGTCCTCGCCGTAGGGGCTCGGGGCGGTCATGTCCTCGACCGGCACGACCACGCTCAGGTCCCACCGCTTCTCCGCCGGGGGCGCCACGATGTCGACCGGCTGGGAGCCGCCGAGGTAGCGCGCGACCTCCTCCAGTGGCCGGACGGTCGCCGAGAGCCCGATCCGCTGGGCCGGCTTCTCCAGGAGGGCGTCGAGGCGCTCCAGGGTCAGCGCCAGGTGGGAGCCGCGCTTGGTCGCCGCGACCGCATGGACCTCGTCGACGATCACCGTCTCGACGCTGCGCAGGATCTCGCGCGCCTGGCTGGTCAGCATCAGGAACAGCGACTCGGGGGTGGTGATCAGAATGTCGGGTGGAGCGGTCGTCAGGCGCCGCCGGTCGGCCGCGGTCGTGTCGCCGGACCGAACCCCGACGCGCACCTCGGGCGCGTCGACGCCCAGTCGCTCGGCGGTCTGCCGGATGCCCACCAGCGGGCTGCGCAGGTTGCGCTCGACGTCGACGCCGAGGGCCTTGAGCGGGGAGATGTAGAGCACCCGGCAGCGCCGCTTCTTCTCCGGAACCGGCTCGGTCAGCAGCTTGTCGATCGACCACAGGAAGGCGCTGAGCGTCTTTCCCGACCCGGTGGGCGCCACCACCAGAGCGTTGCGTCCCGCTCCGATCGCCTCCCAGGCACCGGCCTGCGCCGCGGTCGGCGCCGCGAAGGCAGCCTGGAACCACGTACGTGTCGGGTCGCTGAACCGCGCCAGCGCCTCAGACGTGTCGCTCATGAGGACAAACCTAGTCGCGACCACCGACACTCACCGGCCACACTGACCTCATGCACCTCGTCGTCCTCTTCGGCCCGCAAGCGGTCGGCAAGATGAGCGTCGGCCGGGAGATCGCCTCCCGGACGACCTACCGCCTCCTGCACAACCACGCCACGATCGAGCCGCTGCTGGAGGTCTTCGACTGGGGGACCGAGCCGTTCAACAGGCTGAAGAGGGAGTTCCGCAGGCGGGTGATCGAAGAGGCGGTGGCGTACGACCTCCCGGGGTTGATCCTGACCTTCGCCTGGGCGCTGGACGTCCCCGCGGACACCGCGGAGGTCGAGTGGATGATCGCGCCCGCGGTCGAGGTGGGAGCGCGGATCGACTTCGTGGAGCTGTACGCCGACGTGACCGTCCGGCTCGCCCGTGAGGGCACCCCCGAGCGGCTGGCCGCGAAGCCGTCCAAGCGCGACACCGAATGGGCGCGCGGAGACGTCATCGGGTCGAACGAGCGCTGGGAGCTCTCGACGGGCCCCGAGGTGCCGTTCCCGCTCGACCTCCCGCACTTCGTCATCGACAACACCGATCTGTCGGCAGCCGAGGTGGCCGAGAAGATCATCGCGCGTCTGGGGCTGCCGAGCTGAAAGCCCCCACCGCCGACAGGGATGTGGTCCAATCCCGCTGTGGACCTCGCGCTTGACCTGACCGACCGCGCCGAACGATCCGCGTCGCTCTACAGCGCGCTGCGCGACGCACTGGCCGACGGGCGGCTGAAGGTGGGCGACCGGCTGCCCGCGAGCCGTGCGCTCGCCTCCGATCTGGGGATCTCGCGCAACACCGTCGCCACGGTCTATGAGCGCCTGGTCGCCGAAGGGTTCCTGGAGTCACGCGTGGGCGCGGGGACGTACGTCGCGGCCGCCGCGGGAAGCCCGCGGGCCAGCGTCCCCGGATCCCTGAGACCGCGCCCGGGCTGGCGGTGGGCGCCGCGGCCGACGAGCGGGGAGGCGGCGGTCCCCACGTACGACCTGCGGGTGGGGATCCCCGACGCCGAGCTCTTCCCGTTCGACACCTGGCGGCGGATCCTCGCTGCGGAGTCGCGGCTGCGCGGCCACAACCCCGGGACGTACGCCTCTCCGGCCGGGCTGCCGAGGCTGCGCGAGGCGCTGGCGCACACGGCGGCCTACCACCGCGGGGTGCGGGCCGACCCGGGGCAGATCGTGGTCACCAGCGGCACCCAGCAGGCGCTGGACCTGGTCGCACGGGTGCTCCTCGAGCCGGGTGACGTCGTCGCCGTCGAGGACCCGGGCTATGCGTCCGCGATCGACCTGTTCACCTCCCACGGTGCCCGCGTCGTGCCCGTCCCGGTCGACGAGGAGGGCCTGATCGTCGAGCAGCTCCCCGAGGAGGCCCGGCTCGTCTACACGACCCCGAGCCATCAGTTCCCGCTCGGCGTACGCCTCTCCCTCCCACGCCGCCGAGCGCTCCTCGCCTTCGCCGACACCCACGGCGCGGGCATCGTCGAGGACGACTACGACAGCGAGTTCAGGTTCACCGAGCGACCCCTGGAGCCGCTGCACGCCCTCGACGACCAGGGCCGGGTGATCTACGTCGGCACCTTCTCCAAGTCGCTGCTGCCGAGCCTGCGCACCGGCTACCTGGTCGCCCCGGGCTCCCTCGTCGACAGCCTGCTGGCCGCCAAGCAGCTCGGCGACGGCTTCGGCCCGGTTCAGCCCCAGGCCGCCCTGGCGCGCTTCCTGGAGGAGGGCCTGCTCGCCCGCCACGTGCGCAAGGCGTCCAAGGCGTACGCCGAGCGCCGCGCTATCCTCCTCGAGCATCTCGGTGCCTGGCCGGTCGAGGTGCTCCCGTCGGCGGCCGGCCTGCACCTCTCCGCCTACGCGGAGATTCCCGCCGACCTGCCCGAACGCGCCGCGGCCGAGGGCCTGGTGCTGGACACGATCGGCGCCCATCGCCTGCTGCCCGGCCGCGACGGGCTCTTCCTAGGCTACGGAGCCGTCCGGACACAGACCCTCCCGCGCGGGCTCGAGCGCCTGGGCGAGCTCGCGGGCTGGGCGTGATGCGACCCGGCGGGAGCGGGCCAGCGACCACACCAGTCCGGCACCGCCGCAGATGACCGGGCCGAGCAGGTGGGCTCCGGTGAGTCCCAGCAGCACCAGCGCCGCGACCATCGAGCAGACCGCCGCCCACCACGACCCGCTGCCACGAGGAAGCAGTCGCAGCGCGGCCGCCGCCCCCACCACGTACAGCAGGGAGAAGGTGCCCGAGGCCATCAGCAGAAGGGCGTCGGTGGATGTGCCGGCGACCCAGATGACCCCGAGGGAACCGAGCGCGACGGCACAGATGGCCAGCAGGGAGCGGCGCGGGATGACGGTCGCGGGGTCGGCCAGGAACCGCGGCAACGCGCCCTCGCGGGCCAACGACGCTCCCAGTCGTGAGCCTCCGGCGAAGTAGGCGTTGATGGCCCCGATGGTCAGCAGCACGGCGACGACGGCGGTCACCGGTCGTGCGGGCTCCCCGAAGCCCAGGACGAGCAGGTCCGCGAGCGGCGCGGCACCGGAGGTGGCGCCGAGCGAGGCGACCGTCGCGAACGCGATCCCGAGGTAGAGCACCGTCACGACGCCGAGCGCGAGGAACGTCGCCCGCCGGATGTCGCGCTCCGGGTCCCGATACTCGGCCGAGAGCGAGGAGAGGATCTCCCAGCCCGCGAACGCCCACACCAGCATCGCCGCGGCGGTCCCGACCGAGCCCCAACCGTGCGGCGCGAACGGCGTCAGCCGTCCGAGCTCGGCATGCGGCAGCGCCACCAGGACCGCCACCGCGAGCAGGACGGCGATGGCGCCGGCGATCGCCAGCTGCACGCCCCCGGACACCTTGATCCCGAACCAGTTCATGACGGTGACCAGCAGGATGATCGCCGCCGTCGCGGCGAGCGACATGCTCTGGCCGCCACCGAAGGCGTCGGCGACGTACGCCCCGCCGAACCCCGCCGCGACCGGCGCCCCCACGCCGATCGTCAGGTAGAAGGCCCAGCCGACCATGGTGGCGACGTGCGGGTTGAAGGCGAGCCGGGCGTACGTCGCGACCCCGCCACCGTCCGGGTGCCGCGCCCCCAGTGCGGCGAAGGTCGCCGCCAGCGGCACCGAGAGCAGGATCAGGGCCAGCCAGGCCACGAGCGAGGCCGGTCCGGCCTCGTTCGCCGCCAGCGCAGGCAGGGAGATGACACCGGTGCCGAGCACCGCACCGAGGGTGAGAGCCGCGCCCTGGGGCACGGAGAGTCCGTCGTTCTTCACGACGAGAACGCTAGTGAGAGCGGGGCCTTCGGCGCCCGGCCAATCGGGCCTTCGCCTCCTGGGCCAATCGGCCTAGCGTACGTTCCTTCGCACCCGTTCCTCATAGGCCGCTCGCGCCGCCGGGTCGACGCCGGCGAGCAGCTGCGAGGCGTTGGTGGCCCGGTCGACGAAGTCCTGGAACCGGCGCGGCATCGCCTGGGTGATCTTGGTCAGGGTCTGGGTCCAGTTGGGCACCCAGACCTCGGGCCGCGGAACGCGGATGACCGACTCGATCGCCTCCGCGACGTCCTCGGCGGTGACCGGCTTCATCCCCTTGGCCGGCGGCACTCCGTCGGCGAGCTCGGTCTGGACCACCGTCGGCAAGACGATGGAGACGTCGACCCCTGCCGGGGCCAGCTCCATCCGCAGCGCCTCGGAGAAGCCGACGACGGCGAACTTCGAGGCCGAGTAGGTCGCCGCGTCCGGCACAGGTACCCGGCCGACGGCGGAGGCGACGTTGACGATGTGGCCCTGGCCCCGCTCGACCATCGCCGGGGCGACCGCCTTGATCCCGTTGATCGGCCCGTGCACGTTGACCTCGAAGATGGCCCGGGTGAGCGCGTCCTCCTCCTTGAGGACCGACCCGAGCGGCATGATCCCGGCGTTGTTGACCAGCACGTCCCACGGCCCCAGGTCGGCCACGGTGTCGAGGAAGCCGCGCCACGAGGCGGGGTCGGTGACGTCGAGACGCGCCGCGGTGACACGTGGCCCGAACGAGCCCACCACGTCGGCGAGCAGGTCCGGGTCCAGGTCGCCCACGGCCACCTTCGCCCCGGCGCGGGCCAGCCGCTCGACGGTGGCGCGGCCGATGCCCCGCGCGCCGCCGGTGACGATGACGGAGGAACCCTCGATCTGACGTGTCATGACTCTCCTTCGGTGGTGCGGACCATGCTGCGTACGGCTTTCCTGTCGGTCTTGCCGACACTGGTGACCGGCACGGCGTCGAGGATCCGCACCTCGCGGGGGTACTTGTGGGCGGCGAGACGTGTCTTCGCGAACGCGATCAGCTCCTCGGGCGTGGTGCGGGCGCCGGGATGAAGCGCGACGACCGCGACCACCTCCTCGCCGCGCTGGGCGTCCGGGCGGCCGACGACCGCGGCGGCGGTGACGGCCTCGTGGGCGAGGAGGGCGTCCTCGACGTCGCGGGGGAAGACGTTGAACCCGCCACGGATGATCAGGTCCTTGATCCGGTCGTCGACGTAGAGGTAGCCGTCGGCGTCGAAGTGGCCGATGTCGCCGGTGTGCAGCCAGCCGTCGACAACGGTCGCGGCGGTCTGCTCGGGGTCGTTCCAGTAGCCCTGCATCACCCCGGGACCACGCACCCAGATCTCGCCCTCCCCGCCCGTGGGCACCGGTGAACCGTCGGGGCCGGCGATGATCACCTCGGCGTGCGAGAGCGGCTTGCCGACACTGCCCGGCCGCGACTCCTCGAGCGTCGATGCGGCGATCACCGCGCTCGACTCGGTGCAGCCGTAGCCCTCCAGGATCGTCACCCCGAAGGCCTCCTCGGCCTTCTCCCGCAGCGCCGGAAGCAGCGGTGCGCCGCCGCTGCCGAAGGAGCGCAGTGAGCTCAGGTCGTAGTCCTGGTAGGGCTGGTCGAGCAGCATCTGCAGCATCGACGGCACCACCGTGCTGGATTCCACCCGGTGCTCCTGGGCGAGCTCGAGCCACCCCTTGGCGTCGAACCACCGCTGCACCACCGAGCTCTGCGGGCGCGAGGAGTGCATCCCGCTGATGACCACGATCAGGCCGTACGCGTGGGAGAGCGGCAGCGGCAGCAGCCACCGGGTCGTGCCCTGGCTCTCGCCGACCCGGTGCAGGGCGTGCCCGGACTCCCACAGGCCGCGGTGGCTCAGCATGACGCCCTTGGCCCGCCCGGTCGTGCCGCCGGTGTAGAGAAGTGCCGCGAGGTCGTCGTCGCCACGCGGCGCGATCTCGATCGGCTCGGCGCTCTCCAGGCTCTCGTACGCCACCACCCCCGCCTCCTCCTCGACGTCTCCGGCCACGATGACGGTGAGGTCGAGGCCCTCGGAGGCCGCCTGGATCAGCGGCACCAGCTCGGGCGTGACGATGGCCGCCTTGGCGCCGGAGTCCTCCAGGATGTGGCGCAGCTCCGGCGGGGTCTGCAGGAAGATCACCGGCGTCACCACGGCGCCGGCGCGCCACAGAGCGCGATAGCTGACGAAGACCTCCGGGGTGTTCATGGTGAGCACCACGACCCGGTCGCCGGGCTCGATCCCGAGGTCGCGTAGGCCGCCGGCGACCCGGGCGGACCGCTCGGCGATCTCTTTGGAGGAGTGCCAGGTTCCTTCGAAGAAGACCATCTGGTGATCGCCGTGACGTGCGTAGGACTCCTCGGCCAGCACCGCCAGGTTGTGCTCGCCCGGCCCCGTCGGCGCGCTCATCGTGCCCCCAGCTTCCGCAGGGCCTTGAGCTGCCCGTTGCCGAGCTGCACGAACTTCTCGACCGTCTGCCCCTTGAGCGGACCGACCGGACCCATCCGGGAGGCGGCGAGGGTCTGGGCGTCGGTGAACTTCCGGATACCGTCCGCGCCGTGCCGGCGACCGAGCCCGCTGGACCCCATGCCGCCCATCCCGGCCTCGATGCTGCCGGCCGCCAGCGCGGCGCCGTCGTTGATGTTGACCGCGCCCGCGCGGATGCGGCGGGCGATCATGTCGGCCTCGCGTACGTTCTTGCTGAACACGCTCGCGGAGAGCCCGGCCTCGCCCTGGTTGGCGATCCGCACCGCCTCTTCGTCGCTGTCGGCGCGGTAGAGCGCGACGACCGGGCCGAAGGTCTCGCCCAGACAAAGATCCATCTCGGAGGTGACCCCCTCCAGGACGGTCGGGGCGAAGGCGAACGGACCCACCTCGGCGAGCGGCTCGCCGCCGGCGAGCACCGTCGCACCCTTGGCGACCGCGTCGGCGACATGGGCGGTGACCTTGTCGAGCTGGGCCTGGGAGGCCAGCGACCCGACGTCGACCGAGTAGTCGAAGGCCTGGCCGACCACCTGGCTCTCGGTCTCGGCGACCAGGGCCTGGCGGAAGGCGTCGTAGACGTCGGCGTGCACGACCACGCGCTCGATGTGGACGCACATCTGGCCGGTGTTGGCGAAGGCGGCCATCACCGTGCCGCGGGCGGCCTGGGCGAGATCGGCGTCGCGGCGGACGATGAGCGGGTTCTTGCCGCCGAGCTCGAGGGAGGCACCGATCAGCCGCCCGGCCGCCCGCTGGGCGACGATCCGCCCGGTGGCCGTCGAGCCGGTGAAGGCGACGTAGTCGACGTTGTCGATGACCGCCTCGCCGGTCGCGGCGCCCGGTCCGGTGACGACCTGCCACACGTGCTCGGGCAGCCCCGCCTCGGCCATCAGCGCTCGTGCCCACAGCAGCGTCAGCGGGGCCTGTGGGTCGGCCTTGCTGATCACGGCCGCCCCGGCGATCAGGGCCGGGATGGCGTCGCCGACGCCGAGATAGAGCGGGTAGTTCCACGGCGAGATGATCCCGACGACCTTCTTCGGCACCCGCACCTCCTTCACCGAGGTGAGGCCGGGGATGGCGCCGCGGACCCGCTTGTCGGCCAGATAGGCCGAGGCACGCTTGGCGTAGTGGCGGGCGATGGTGCCGACCTGCAGGATCTCCTGCCAGGCGTGAAAGCGGGCCTTGCCCATCTCCCACTGGATCAGGTCGAGCACCTCGTCCTGGCGCTCGACCAGCAGGTCGTGGAACCGGAGCATGACCTCGGCGCGGTCGCGGAGGTCCAGCGTGGCCCAGTCGGGCTGGGCCGCCCGCGCGGCAGCGGCCGCCTCGGCGACGTCCGCGGCGGTGACCGACGGCACCGGGGCGGTCGGCCGGGCGTCGTAGGGCGCGATCGCGGTCAGCGCGCCGTCGCCGCCGGAGACCGGAGCCGACACCCACCGGGTCCAGGAGGCGAGCCGTGACTCGTCGATCCAGCCCGGACGTACGCTCTGGGCCTCGGTTGTCTTCGTGGTCATCGGTCTCCTCAGATCCGGGTCAGGTGGATGGGGTTGCCGTCCTTCGGGAACGGCAGCGAGCTGTTGTCGAGCGGAGCGCGATAGCCGGGGGAGACGCTCCACCGGTAGTCGCGCAGGAGCCGGTGCAGGATCGACTTGACCTCCAGGCCGGCGAAGTAGAGACCGATGCACTTGTGCACGCCGCCGCCGAACGGCTCCCACGCCATCCGGTGGCTCTTGTCCTCGCGCCGGTGCGGCGCGAAGCGCTCGGGGTCGAAGACGGTCGGGTTGGTCCAGTAGTCCTCCATCATGTGGCTGAACTGGACCCCGACCATCACCGCGGTGTCGGCGGGGATGCGGACACCGAGGAGCCGGGTCTCCTTGACCGTACGCCGGATCAGCGCCGGCACCGGGGCCCGCAGCCGCAGCGCCTCCTTCATGACCAGGTCCAGGCTGACGAGGCTCTCGAGCTCGGCCATCGTGGGCGCAGGGCCGAGGGCGAGGGACTCCTCGCGGCAGCGCTGCTGCCACTGCGGATGCTGGCCCAGGTACTGCAGCATCGTCGAGGTGGTGATCGTCGAGGTGTCGTGGGCGGCCATCATCAGGAAGATCATGTGGTTGACGACGTCCTCGTCGCTGAACCGCTTGCCGTCGTCGGTCTCGATGTGGCACAGCACCGAGAAGATGTCGTCGGTCTGCTCTGCCCGCTTGGCCGGGAGATAGTGGCGCAGGAAGCCCTCCAGCACCTTCCGCCCGCGGAACGCCCGGCCCCAGCGGGTCATCGGCACATCCGCGCGTACGACGCCGGCTGCCGCCTGCACGCAGGCGATGAACGCCCGGTTGACCCGGTCCATCTCGGCCCGGCTGGTCTCGGCCGCGCCGCCCATGAAGATGTCCGCGGCGATGTCGAGGGTGAGCTGCTTGAGCCGCGGATAGGACTGGAACGCCGGGGCGTCGGCCCAGCCGCGCACGCCTTGCGCGATCGCCGGGTGCATCGCGGTGGTGTAGCCGGCGAGCCGATCCCGGGTGAAGGCCTCCTGCATGATGCGGCGATGGATGTGGTGCTCCTCGAAGTCGAGCAGCATCAGGCCCCGGTCGAAGAAGGGGCCGACGATCTGCCCCCAGGCCGGCCCGTTGGCGTACGCCTTGTCCTTGTTGCGCAGCACCGCCTCGCAGGCGTCCGGCCCGAGCACGACCACCCCGGTCTCGCCGGCCCGGAAGAAGGGCGAGACCGGGCCGTACGTCTCCCACTGGTGCCGGTAGAAGCCGACCGGGTCGCGGGAGTAGTCCAGGAGCCGCCCGACCCAGGGGAGGCCGCGGTCGCCGGGCACGAGGCGTGGGACCTCGCGAATCGTCTCGGCGGTTGTCATGGTGTCTCATCCATCGTGTCCGACCTCCCGATCCCGAGTCTCAGTCGAGGGTAGTCAAGTAGAACGTGTTCCCGCAGCATTCCGTGGGTATGGAATTTTTTCGGCGCGTTGTTGAGATGTCCGTGGAGAGCTACGAATCAGTGGTGATCGGTGCCGGTCAGGCCGGTCTGTCGGCGTCCTACCACCTCGGCCGGCTGGGCGTACGCCACGTCGTGCTCGACGCCGAGCGGCGCCCCGGTGGCGCCTGGCAGCACCGCTGGGACTCGCTGACCATGCACGACGTCCACGGCGTGGCCGACCTGCCGGACGGGCGGGCGCCGGGGGATTCCGGTGAGCGGGCCAACGCGGCTGTGCCGGCATGGTTCGGGACCTATGAGACTCTGCACGACCTGCCGGTGGAGCGCCCGGTCTCGGTGACGTCGGTGACCTCCGTCGGAGATCTGCTCGCGGTGCACTCGGCCGACGGGCGGACCTGGTTCACCCGCACGCTGATCAACGCGACCGGGACCTGGACGCGGCCGTTCGTCCCGCACTACCCGGGAGCCTCGAGCTTTCTCGGGGAGCAGGTGCACACCCACGACTATCCCGGTGCTGCTCACTTCGTCGGGAAGCGTGTCGCGGTCGTCGGTGGGGGAGCCTCGGCGGTGCAGTTCCTCGGCGAGCTCGCGCCGGTCACCTCGGTGCTCTGGATCACTCGGCGCGAGCCGGTGTGGCGTACCGACTTCGATGCCGATCGCGGGCGCGAGGCGGTCGCGTTGGTGGCTGAGCGCGTCGAGGCCGGTCTGCCGCCGGCCAGCGTCGTCAGCGCCACCGGCCTTTCGCTGCGTCCGCAGGAGCAGGAGGCCGCGCGCCTCGGGGTCTACGAGCGCCGGCTGCCGATGTTCTCACGGATCGAACCGTCCGGGCTGCGCTGGGAGTCGGGTGCGTTCGAGCCCGTCGATGCGATCCTGTGGGCCACCGGGTTCCGGCCCGCGATCACCCACCTCGCGCCGCTACACCTGCGCAGCTCTCACGGCGGGATCCCGCTGCTGCGCGAGTCCGCCGACGTCCAGACCGCGGTCACCGCTGCGTACGACCCGCGCGTCCAGCTCGTCGGCTACGGCCCCTCGGCGAGCACCATCGGGGCCAGCCGGGCCGGTCGGGCTGCTGCGCGCGCTGTCCGGCGGCAGCTGGCCGATCCTCAGGTGGCAGAGTCTCCGAAGGCGCTGAGGTCGGCGGAGAGCCGGCTCTCCGGTGACAGCCGTACGATCGCCTCGGGCGAGAAGTTCGCAGCCTCGGCCAAGTAGCGTCCGACGACCTCCGGCGGCATACCGTCGCCATCGCCTCCGACTCGCCCTCGGCTGACATGTGGTGCCCCGGTGGTCGAGCTTGTCGAGACCACGTGTTGCTCCGGTGGTCGAGCTTGTCGAGACCAGGTTCTGGTGGTCGAGCTTGTCGAGACCAGGTTCTGGTGGTCGAGCTTGTCGAGACCAGGTTCTGGTGGTCGAGCTTGTCGAGACCAGGTTCTGGTGGTCGAGCTTGTCGAGACCAGGTTC
>NZ_JBHVKJ010000083.1:0-16777 GCF_042798275.1 Nocardioides sp. NPDC057767
CCCCTGGATCGCGGGCGCCTACTACGGCGGCGCGGGCGGCGAGATGCACCAACTCGGCCGACCAACGTGACGTCTCGGCCGACCTGCCTGACGCCTCGGCGGAGGTCAGCCGGCGCAGGCCCCGGTGTCGACGGCCGCGGTCTGAGTGCGAGCCTCGCGAGCGATGTCGATGACCTGATCGGTGGTGAGCGCGTAGCCGGTCTCGGAGTCGGTGACCGAGGCGGCAAAGACGACACCAACGACATCACCCTCGGAGTCGACGATGGGGCCGCCGGAGTTGCCGGGGCGGATGAGGCTGCGTACGGAGTAGACGTCTCGGATGACGGTGCCGACGCCGTAGATGTCGGGCGAGCGGAGGCGCTGCTCGGCACGGATTCGGCCGGGCTGTACGTCGAAGGGGCCGTCCTGTGGATATCCGAGGACAGCGATCGGGTCCTCAGCGGCGGCGGTGCGATCGAACTCGAGACGGTCGAGGTTTCCGCCGCCCTTGAACTTCAGGACCGCGATGTCGATCTCGGGGTCGTAGTGGACGACCTTGGCGTCGTTGGCACCGTCACCGACGATCACGTTGGGGTCGTCGACGCCGGCGACGACGTGAGCGTTGGTCATCAGGTAACCGCGCCCGATGACGAAGCCGGTGCCCTCGACGCCCTTGCCGCACTCGTTGGCGCCGCGGATCTTGAGGACCGACTCCCCGGCGCGTACGACATCGGGGTCGGTGAGCATCCGCCGCGGGCCCGGCCCGACCTCGACGATCCGCTCGCGGGCGAACGGCTCCAGGTAGCGCGGGAAGAACGAGGTGCCGACGACGTCGTTGAACGCCCGCAGCGCGCGGTCGGCGGGAGACGGCATGATCGAGTCGACCTTGGCGAGGATCGCCGACCCGCGTACGGCTGGGGTCAGCCCGTTGATCTGGGCCCCCGAGACCGCCACGCCGAGTGCCCAGGCGACCACGAGCACGGCAGCCGCGCTGAGCAGGGAACCACCGAGCGCATCGACGATCCGGGCAGGCTGCCAGGTGATCTCGTCGCGCACCCTGACACCGCCGTACTGCAGCACCGCCTGGCCGATGGACGCACAGGCGATCACGACGAACAGCGCACCGAGCGAGACCCACAACGACGGGGCCGCGCTGCCCAGCACCTTCGGCGCCAGCCAGATGCCGATGAAGCCGCCGAGCAGGAGTCCGCCGGTCGCGAAGGCACCCGTGATGAAGCCCTGCCAGTAGCCCGAAAGCGCGTAGGCCCCGACGAGGATGATCAGGATCCAATCAAGAAAGTTCACGGCCGATTCCGTTCGCGTCCCTGCAGCATGTATTCGGGCAACTCCTTGATCGGGGCGTCCGGAATCTCCGAGATCCACCCGAGATAGGTGAAGAAGCGGTTGATGATTCCACCTGTAAAGCCCCAGAGGATGACATCCTTCTCCGGTCCGATCAAGAACGCGGGCATCAGCCATCCGCCGCGCCCCGGCGAACCCACCTGGATCCGATGGGCCGGATCCATGAGATCGGACAACGGCACCCGATAGACCGCGTGCACCTCCTCGACCGAGCGCGTCGTCACCGGCGAGGGCTCGCGCCACCACGCGATGATCGGCACCACCGCGTGGTTGGAGAACGGGATCCACAGCGCCGGAAGCCGGCCGACCACGTCGACACCGGTCGGATCGAGACCGGTCTCCTCCCATGCCTCCCGGAGCGCGGCCTCCTCGGCGGTCTCCCCCGGGTCGAGCCGGCCGCCCGGGAACGACACCTGGCCGGGGTGCGAGCGCATGGTGTGCGAGCGCTCGGTCAGCAACAGATCGGGACCGTCGGGACCATCACCGAAGAGCATGAGCACCGCTGATTCCCGCGCGCTGCCGTCCGCCGGCGGAAGGAACTGCGAGATGTCCTCGCCCTGGATCCGCTCGGCTGCTCCGACGATCTCGTCGAACCACTCCGGCCGTGTCCCATTGGCGGTCACAGCGTGATCCCCAGCTTCTTCTCCACGAGCTCCTTGACCTGGTTCGCGCTGGTCATTCCGCCCATCTGCAGCAGCTCCACCTCACCTGAGGAGGACAGGACGTACGTCGCTGGCACCGCTCTCGCCGTGAGCGGGCCGCCCTGCAGGTCACCGCCGGGATCGGCGTACATCGGGAAGGTCACCCCGCGCGAGATCGCCTCCTCGAGCGCGACCCCGGGCACGGTGTCCATGACGTCGATGCCGATCACCGGCACCTCGTCGCCGTAGGTCTCGTAGAAGCTCTGCAGCGCAGGCATCTCCTCCTTGCAGGGAGCGCAGAACCCCTGGAAGAGGTTGATCACCATGGGCCCCTGGAAGGAGGCGAGATCGACCGATTCGCCACCGCCGAGGCAGGGCAGCTCGATCGCCGGCAGACCGCCGTCACTCGCAGGGCCCGGCCGGCACTCCTCCACGTCGGATGCCTTCTTGGCCGCGACCATGTCGTCGGTGGCGACGTCGACGTTCGAGGCGGACGGTCCGTCGCCGAGCGGCGCGCCGGACTGCCCGCCGCCGGCCGGGGACTCGGTGCCGCACCCGGCAAGGCTCGCCAGCAGCAGAGCGGCCACCGCCGCACCAACTCGACGAACCATCAGTTGCGGCCCTCCGTGCGGACCAGCTTCGCGGCCGCGACCGGGTCGGTCGGCCCCTCACCGTACGCAGGGCACAGCTGCGACACCGGGCAGGCACCACACGCCGGCTTCTGGGCGTGACAGATCCGTCGCCCATGCCAGATCACGTGGTGGGACAGCATCGTCCAGTCCCGCTTCTCGAACAGCGCGCCGACCTCGTGCTCGACCTTGACCGGGTCCTTCTCGGTCGTCCAGCCGAAGCGCCTCGAGAGCCGCCCGAAGTGGGTGTCGACGGTGATCCCCGGCTTGCCGAACGCGTTGCCGAGCACCACGTTGGCGGTCTTGCGCCCGACACCGGGCAGCTTGACCAGCTGCTCCAGGCGGGAGGGCACCTCCCCGTCGTACTCCTCCACCAGCACCGCACTCAGCTTCAGCAGCGCCTCGGTCTTGGCACGGAAGAAGCCGAGCGGCCCGACGAGCTGCTCCAGGTGCTCCCGTGGCGCCGCGGCCATCTCCTTCGCGGTCGGGTAGGCCGCGAACAGAGCGGGCGAGGCGAGGTTCACCCGCTTGTCGGTCGTCTGTGCGCTCAGCACCGTGACGACCAGGCACTCGAACGGATTGGTGAAGTCGAGCTCGGCCTTCGCATCCGGGTAGGTCTCGCCGAGGATGCGGTCGATCCGACGGGCGCGACGCACCAGACCCAGGCGCGTCTCAGTCGCAAACTTCTGGGCAGGCACGCAGCAAGGCTACGCGGCCGCACCGACAATCCCGATCCGGCCCAGCAGACGACTAGCACAAGTACCGCCACGCGCATGCACTTTTCTGGGCCTATTGGTGACCTATCGGCGGCTTATCGGTGGGGGATGTGCACCTGTGAGACGTTCCACAGATAGGATTCCCGGTGTAATACCCGCGGATGTGGGGATAATCCAGGAGGAATGGCCGCAATGGACAACGACGTACTCCGTCAGGCACCGCTCTTCAGCGCACTCGACGACGAGTCGATGACGGCCCTGCACGCCTCGATGGCAGAGTCGAAGCTCCGCCGCGGAGAGGTGCTCTTTCACGAGGGCGACTCCGGCGACAAGCTGTACGTCGTGATCGACGGCAAGGTGAAGCTCGGCCGCACCTCGTCCGACGGCCGTGAGAACCTGCTCGCGATCATGGGCCCCGGCCAGATGTTCGGCGAGCTCTCGCTCTTCGACCCGGGCCCCCGCTCGGCCACCGTCACCGCGGTCACCGACTCCACCTTCGCCAGCCTGTCGCACGAAGACCTCCTGAAGTGGCTCGAGGGCCGCCCGGTCGTCGCCCGCGGCCTGCTCGCCCAGCTCGCCGGCCGCCTCCGCAAGGCCAACGATGTCGTCGCCGACCTCGTCTTCTCCGACGTCCCCGGCCGGGTCGCGAAGGCTCTGCTCGACCTCGCCGACCGCTTCGGCCGCACCGCCGACGACGGCGTCCACGTCCACCACGACCTCACCCAGGAGGAGCTCGCCCAGCTCGTCGGCGCCTCCCGCGAGACGGTCAACAAGGCCCTGGCCGACTTCGCCAGCCGCGGCTGGCTCCGCCTCGAGCCGCGCAGCGTGGTCATCATGGATATCGAGCGCATGGCCCGCCGCGCCCGCTGAGTCTTTACCTTCCAACAGGCACCCGGCCTCCTCTCACTCGGCGTAGTAGCCGGTGAAAGGAGGCCGTGCCTTTGTCCCCCACAGATCTCGATCGCGGGGCGTTCGAGCATTTCGTACGCACCCGAGTGCCCGCGCTCTCCCGAACCGCCTACCTGCTCACCGGTGACGCGCACCTCGCCGAAGATCTCGTCCAGCAGGCACTCTTCTCCGCCGCGAAGTCGTGGCATCGCATCCACGGTGACCCCGAGCCGTACGTCCGTCGCATCCTCTACACCCAGAACATCTCCTGGTGGCGCCGACGTCGCCTCCAGGAGACTCCGATGGAGTCGTACGAAGCACCTTCTGCCCCGGCCAAGGACTCCGATCTCCGGCTGAGCCTCGAGCAGGCGCTCGCCGAGCTGACCCCGAGACAGCGCACGATCCTCGTGCTCAGGTTCTTCGAAGATCTCACCGAGGTCCAGACCGCCCACGTCCTCGGGATCCACTCCGGCACGGTCAAGTCCACGACCCGTAAGGCTCTCGACCGCCTGCGCACCCTCGCACCTCATCTCGAGGAGCTCCTCCATGACTGACCAGCAGCTCCGCGAGGAGCTCCACCGCATCGCCGAGCGTGCCCCCGAGGCGTACGTCCCCACCGACCTCTTCGCCCGCGGCCGCCGGGCCCATCGCCGCTCGGTCGTCATCGCCATCGGTGCGATCTCGGTTGCCATCGCCTTCATCGCCGGCTCCTTCGCCCTCGCCCCCACCCGCGACTCTGCCGAGGTCGACCCCGGCCGCGGCGGCACCGAACTCGCCGTCCCGGACACGATCTATGCGGCGCCGACGTGGCTCGCCGAGACCGAAAACGGCCACTACGTCAATGCCGGGAAGCTGGAACACGACCTGGCCATCGGCACCGGCGCGATCGCGTACGTCCAACCGGCTCGGGACTCGAACGGTGCCGTCGCGATCGTCGTCGATGCCGACGACGGCAACTACCACCCGCTCGCTCTCGATGACTTCATCGGCCTCGATCCCTACTGGAAGAACTCATACGACGACAACGCTGGGCACCGCCCTCTCGCGCTTTCACCGGACGGGACCCACCTGGCGTGGTCATGGGGACTGGGCCGAGACGCGGCACCCGACAGTCCGCCGGCCTCGGGCGGCGTACGCATCGCCGACCTGGCCACCGGCGAAGTCTCCGAGTGGGACCTCAGCAACGACGGGGCCACCTACGTCACCGGCGTGGAGTGGTCCGAGGGCAGCAGCCAGCTGCTCTGGACGGGCCTCCAGATGGACCGCTGGGACTCCGAGGGGTACGTCCCAGCTGACGCCGTGGCTGGGGTCATCACGCACGCGTCGGGCACCGTGTCCACCTACTCCGGCGGGATCGGCACGGTGACGGGCCTCAGCCTGTGGGCGGTCTCCGACGACGGAACCATCGCCTTCAACGGGGCTTCGGACTCCGCTCTCCACGTCCAACGGCCGAGCGGCGAGATCACACCGCTGGCTCTGCCCGACAACGCCTACGCGCCGAGCATCTTCCATGGATCTGACCTCTACGTCACCACGGAGGACGGCCTGGCCCGCGTCGACGGCAGCGGCCCGACGTACCCGAGCCCGAACAAGATGCCACTGGTTCCGGTTGGCTGGGTCGGCGACGGGCCCCTGTTCAAAATCGAGGGCCAAGACGACGTCTACTTCGGCCAGGTCTGGGCGGTCGACGATGCGACCGGAGACGGGAACACCGGCGGCAACTCCCTGATCGCGGTCGACGGCGACGCGAACATCGTGGTCGACACCGTCAGCATCGCGTACGCCCTCATCGATGCCGACTCGATCAAGCACTCGACGGTGCACCGCAGCAAGCCGTTCTTCATGCCTCTGTGGGCCGGCACCGCAGTGTTCTGGCTGGTCGCGGCGGTTGTGGTCATCTCGGTCGTGGTCGCCGTCCGCTGGCGGCGGGCGAGGCGCGTGCTCGCAACCGCCATCCCTCTCGCCTGTGTTCTCGCCGTCGTCGGCGCGTTCGTCTTCTTTGATCCCGCCGGCCTCCTGCCGCAGGGCGCGAAGGTGGAAGGCTCCGGCGGCACGATCGAGATCGCATCCTCTTCGCCGGACTCTGAGACTCCGAGCCGCGCGGTGATCCCGCGACGCATCCGCTGGGCGGACCCCTTCACCGAGCCCGACGTCCCAGTCTCCGATGTTCCCGTCGTCGACTCCCTAGCGGTCGGCCGCGCCATCCTCGCGTTCGGCGACGAGAGCAACGCAATAGATGACCAGGAAAACTGCGAGGAGTACTGCGAAGGGGTCGCGGTGGTGATCACCGCCGACGGCGAATACAAGCGTCTGGCTCTGCCGGGAACTGACAGCTTCTTCGCGATGCGGGAAGAAGGGGCCATGCATCTCTCTCCCGACGGCCTCCACCTGGCGTACGCCACCAAGGACTCCGGCCTCAACGTCATCAACCTGCAGACGGGGAAGGTGACCAATCCCGTCGAACTCGAGCGCGGGAGGGTCACCAGTTTCTCTTGGTCACCGGACTCGTCGTGGTTGGTCTGGGACTCCAACTACGAAGACCAGCGGGCCGGTCGCATCACGCCCGACGGCACCATCGAACCGCTCCCCGACGGCGACTGGGCCAACGCGGGCATCGGCAACGACGGCACCGTCGCCGCCAGCACCGAATTCGGCACCCGGTTCTGGCCCGAGGACGACGCTGCGGACCTGCCCGGCGCGGGTCAGGAAGGCCAGTCGACCTGGGTCGGCACCGGCACGGCGGAGGACGGACGCGACGATGTCCGAACGATCGAAAGCGACTTGTCCACGCGGATCGACTTCGCGATCGGCCCGACCGGTCGTGGTGTCGACGTCGACGGTCGCCGGCTCGTCGAGGTCGCGGGTTGGATGAACGACGGGACCCCATTCATCGTGACAGCGGGAGACGATGGCAACGATCTCCGCACCGTCGCCGACGACGGATCGACCGAGATCGTGGCGGAGATCGACTCCCGGCTGCAGATGTTGAGCATCGCCACCGCCCTCCCCGAGGATCTGGCCGTCCAGACACCGAACACCGAGTGGGCCGAGGCCAGCCCGCTCCGCTGGCTGCCGCCCATCGGAGCCATCGGTGCAGTCGTGACCGGCTTCCTCACCTGGGGACACGTCAGACGAAAGAAGACCGAGACGGCCACCTGAACGGAGCTACTGAGGCCGGCGCTTCTGGGGATGGATCGTCTCGTGACGCGCGAGCATGGCGACGTACTCCTCGATCCTGCGGACCCGCGCGGCCTCGGTCTTCAGCGCGGTGATGCGGTGATAGAGGGCGTAGCGGTTCTGCGAAGTGAGGACGTCGTACATCGCCTGCGCCTCGGGCACCGCGGCGATCGCGGCGAGGAGATCGGGAGGCGTCTCGGCGGTGGCCGGACCGGCGTACGCCGCCTCCCACCGCCCATCCGCCTTCGCCGCGTCCACGGCTGCCCGTCCGGCGGCGGTCATCCGGCCCTCGGACTCGAGACGGTCGATGTGCTCGACGTTCCTCAGTGACCAGCGGCTCTTCGGCCCACGCGGGGTGAACCGCTGGAACGACGACTGTTCGTCGCGCCGCCGGGCCTGACCGTCGATCCAGCCGAAGCACAGCGCTTCGTCGAGCGCGGTCTGCCAGGTCAACGTGGTGAGCGTGCCGCCCTTCTTGGTCAGCACCAGCCAGACCGCGGGCGTGTCGGCATGATGCTCCTCCAGCCAACCCCGCCATGCCGGCGGATCGGGAAGCAGGAGCTCGACTCCGGGCAGGGTGGCCATGAGCCGAAGAGTAGGCCTCAGCGCTCGGCGAGGTAAGCCAATTGCGCCCTCACCGAGAGCTCGGCCGCTCCCCAGAGGACCTGGTCGACATCGGCGTACACGATCTCGACGATCGCCCGCGGATCTGCGTCGACCGGAGTGACCCCGAGCCCGGCCACGGCATCCTCGACCTGGCCGAGGCGCTCGCGACGGTGGGCGATGTAGTAGTCGAGAGCCCCGAGAGCGTTGCCGATGACCGGCCCGTGACCAGGCCAGACGCTGCCGACACCGTGCTCGGAGGCGAGCGCGTGCAGGCGGTCGAGGGAGTCCAGATAGGCGCCGAGCTCACCGTCGGGGTGGGCGACGACCGTGGTCCCCCGCCCGAGGACGGTGTCTCCGGTCAGCACCGCTCCGTCCCCCGGCAGCCAGAAGGACAGGGAGTCCGAGGTGTGCCCGGGGGTCCCGACGACGCGGATCTCGAGACCGTCGACCTCGATCACGTCGCCGTCACCGAGCCCCTCGGTGCCGAGCCGGTATTCAGGATCAAGAGCGCGTACGCCGGCCCCGACCCGCTCGGCGAAGGCCCGCGCCGCCTCGGAGTGGTCGTAGTGGTGATGGGTCAGCAGCACCGTCGCCACCTCGCCGGCCGCCTCCGCGACCGCATCGAGATGCCCCTCGTCGAGCGGACCGGGGTCGATCACGACCGACCGGCGCGCTCCGGGCTCGCGCAGCACCCAGGTGTTGGTGCCGTCGAGCGACATGATGCCGGGATTGGGCGCGAGGATGCACTGTCCGCGCTCGCCGAAGGCCCCACCTGACCAGGACTCGTTCATGAGCGTCCCCTTCCGGCGACGAGCGATGCGTGCAGCGGCATCATCGACAGCGCGTGGCCTCCGTCGACCGCGGTGACGGCCGGTGTGAACATGGTCAGTTCGCGCTCGGCCGCGGCGGAGAGCACGTCGTCCTCGGAGCCGATCGAGGCGACCTCGAGGCAGTTGAGGTAGGTCGGTGGCATCATCGCCAGCTCGCCGGCCTCGACCTGGTCGACGGCCTCGGCGGCGCTGAGCCAGTGCACCGAGGACGACTCACTCGACACGTCACGCGTCACCTGCCCCTCGGGTAGCCGGGCGACGAAGAACCAGGTCGCGAACCGCTTCGGCTCGAAGACCGGCGTCGTCCACGCGGCCCACGGCGCCAACAGATCCGTACGCAGCACCAGCCCGCGCCGGGTCAGCAGCTCGGTCAACGACAGCGAGCGCGACTCCAGGGCGACCCGATCCGCCTCCCAGTCCGCTCCCGAGACGTCGCTGACGACGGCATCGGCCGACGCGCCTGCGAGCAGGACCCCGCACTCCTCGAACGTCTCCCGCACCGCCGCGGCGACCAGCGCCCGTGCCCGGGACTCGTCTACCCCCAGCCGGCGCGCCCACTCGGGGGCGGACGGCCCGGCCCAGCAGGCGTCGGGCAGCTCGGCGTCGCGTACGTCCACACCACCGCCGGGGAAGACCGCCATCCCGGCGGCGAAGCCCATCGTCAGCTGACGACGGAGCAGGTAGACCTCGGGGCCCGACGAGGAGCCCGGCCGCAACAGCAGGACCGTCGCCGCGTCGCGCGGCTCGACCGGGGTGCGTACGCCCTCGGCGTACTCCCCGGCCAACGCCACGATGTCGTCACCAAGCCGGACAGGAGGGATCGGGATGCGCACATTTGTCACTGTAGCGACGCCCGGCCTCGCCACACTGTGCAGCTTGCTGGGTCTCGACCCGCGGTCACGGCTTCGCAAGCTCAGCCGTGCGCTCGCTCGAGCTCTTCGCGTTGCAGCTCGGCTCGCTACGCTCGCCGAGTCGCAGGCTCAGATCTCGACGACGATCTCCACCTCGACAGGAGCGTCGAGCGGCAGAACGGGCACACCGACCGCCGAGCGCGCGTGGCGGCCGGCATCGCCGAAGACCTTGCCGAGCAGCTCGGAGGCGCCGTTGGCGACACCCGGCTGGCCGGTGAAGTCGGGCGTGGAGGCGACGAAGCACAGCACCTTCACGACCCGCTTGACCTGCGAGAGGTCACCGATCTCGGCCTTGACCGCGGCCAGGGCGTTGAGCGCGCACTGCTGCGCCGCCGCGTAGCCGTCCTCGGCCGACACGTCGCCGCCGACCTTGCCGACCGAGAGCAGCGCACCGTCCTTCATCGGGAGCTGGCCGGAGGTGAAGACGTGGTTGCCCGAGCGCACCGCCGGGATGTAGGCCGCCACCGGCGGAACCACGTCCGGAACGCTCAGCCCGAGCTCCGCGAGGACCTCCTCGGGGGCCGTCACTCCGAGACCGCCCGCTTGAAGAAGCCGACGTAGTTGCCGGTGCCGTTGTCGAGGATGGTGATGAGCTCCCACCCGTCGGCGCCGAAGTTGTTGAGGATCTGCGCCGCTGCGTGATTGAGGACCGGCGCCACCTGGTATTCCCACTTGGTCATATCCGCACCCTACTTCGCGAGGTTCCGGCCGATCTTCTCGATGACATGGTTGGATCTTCCAACCGAGCCCCGGACCCACTACCGTCGGGCCCGTGACTTCCACTGAGCAGCTGAAGACGTACGTCGACACCTGGTGGTCCTCGATCCAGGATCTCCTCGCGCTCCTGGAGGAGCTCGCCGAGACCGACTGGGACCAGCCCACCGACCTGCCCGGCTGGGACGTCCGTGCCATCGCCTCCCACGTCGCCCACCTCGAGGGCCTGACCGCGGGCGCACCCCGCGAGGAGGCGGAGATCCCCGAGTCGGCTCACATCAAGTCGCCGATGGGCCAGTTCACCGAGATCGGCGTGCTCACCCGCCGCGAGGCCGACCCGGCCAGCATCATCGACGAGATCCGCCGCTACTCCGCCGTACGCCACGAGGAGCTGCTCGCCGCCCCACCGGAGGATCCCGCGGCGCCCGCACCCGGCGTCTTCGGCGCGATCGGGTGGACCAACGGCAAGCTGCTCCGCAACCGGCCGCTCGATGTCTGGCTGCACGAGCAGGACATCCGGCGCGCGACCGGCCGCCCGGGCAACCTCGACACCCCCGGTGCCCTCCACACCGCCGACTATCTCCTCGAAGGCGTCGGGTTCGTGCTCGCCAAGAAGGCCGGCGCCGACCCCGGCTGCACGGTCGTCGTCGAGGCCGAGGGCCACGCTCCGTACGCCTTCGCCGTCACCCGCGAGGGCAAGGGAGTCCCCGTCGCGGACCCGGTGGCCGACCCCACCGTCACCCTCTCCACCGACCGCGAGACGTACGTCCTCCTCGCCGGCGGGCGCGCCTCCGCCGACCCCGCCAAGGTGAGGATCACCGGCGACATCACGCTCGGCACCAAGATCGTCGAGAACCTCAACATCACCCCCTGACGACACGTCCCCGTTAGAGTCGCTCCTATGAGTTCCGACTGGCCCCACGTGCAGCTGCATGTGGTGACCGGCAAGGGCGGCACGGGCAAGTCGACGGTGGCGGCGGCGCTGGCGCTCGGGCTGGCCTCCCACGGGAAGAACGTCCTGCTCTGCGAGGTCGAGGGCCGGCAGGGTGTGGCGCGGATGTTCGACGTCGACCCGCTGCCCTATGCCGAGACCCGCATCGCGACCGGGCTACGGATGCGCTCCCGGTCCGGTGCCGACGCCGAGCCGGGCAACGTCTACGCCCTGCACATCGCCCCCGAGGAGGCCCTCCTCGAATACCTCAAGATGTACTACAAGCTCGGCCCGGCCGGCCGCGCCCTCGACCGCTTCGGCGTGATCGAGTTCGCGACCACGATCGCGCCCGGCGTCAGGGACGTCCTCCTCACCGGCAAGCTCTTCGAGGCCGTCCAGCGCAACAGCCGCAACAAGGGCGCCCGGACCTACGACGCCGTGGTGCTCGACGCTCCCCCGACCGGCCGGATCACCAGCTTCCTGAACGTGTCCGAATCGGTTGCGGGCCTGGCCAAGGTCGGCCCGATCAAGAACCAGGCCGACACGATGATGACCCTGTTCCGCTCCCGGCGGACCGCGGTCCATCTGGTCACCCTGCTCGAAGAGATGCCGGTCCAGGAGACCGCCGACGGCATCGGCGAGCTGCGTTCCGCCGGGCTCCCGGTCGGCGGCGTCATCGTCAACCAGGTGCGCCCCCGTGACCTTCCCGACGAGTCCCTCGCCGCCGCCCTCGCCGGCTCGCTCGACGGCGAGACCATCGCCGAGGACCTCAAGCGCGCCGGCGTCGAACCCGACCCGGCCCTGATCGCCGCCCTGACCGCGGAGGCGAAGGAGTACGCCGAGCGCCGAGCCCTCGAGGACGCCCAGCGTGACCTCGTGGCCGATCTCGGTGTTCCGACCTACGAGCTCAATCGGATCGCCGGCGGCATCGACATCGGCGGGCTCTACGAGCTCGCTGCCGAGCTGAAGGACCAGGGGCTCGCATGAGCGAGCGCATGAGCGAGCGCATGAGCGAGCGCAAGCGAGCGGCAACATGGGTCGTGCCGCCGGTTCTACATACTTCGCACTGCACTACGGAGGCGGCGGCATGACGTCCCACCCACGCGTCGGCCCGCTGGCCGCCCACGCCGAGCACACCCGAACCCTCGAGGTCGACCGCCTGCTCGACGACCGCGACACCCACATCATCGTCTGCTGCGGCAGCGGCGGGGTCGGCAAGACGACGACGTCGGCCGCACTCGCGCTGCGGGCGGCAGAACGCGGGCGCAAGGTGGTCGTGCTGACGATCGACCCGGCCCGACGCCTCGCCCAGTCGATGGGCATCGCCCAGCTCGACAACACGCCCCGCCCGGTTCCCGGGGTCGGCCCGGGCCGGCTCGACGCGATGATGCTCGACATGAAGCGCACCTTCGACGAGGTGGTCGAGTCCCAGGCCAGCCCCGAGAAGGCCCAGCAGATCCTCAACAACCAGTTCTACGTCGCGCTGAGCTCCAGCTTCGCGGGCACGCAGGAATACATGGCGATGGAGAAGCTCGGCCAGCTCTACCGTGACTCCTTCGCCCACAACGGCGGCAACGGCGACTACGACCTGATCGTCGTCGACACGCCCCCGAGCCGGAGCGCCCTCGACTTCCTCGACGCGCCCGAGCGGCTCTCCAGCTTCCTCGACGGCCGGTTCCTGCGCCTGATGCTCGCGCCTGCGAAGGGACCGGTCCGGCTGATGTCGGCCGGGATCAGCATCGTGACCAACGCGCTCAAGAAGGTGCTCGGCGGGCAGATGCTCACCGACCTGCAGACCTTCGTCACCGCGCTCGACACCGTCTTCGGTGGCTTCCGGCAACGGGCGCAGGAGACGTACGCATTGCTCCAGGCCGACGAGACCGCCTTCCTCGTCATCGCCGCACCCGAGCCCGACGCCCTGCGCGAGGCCGCCTACTTCGTCGAGCGGCTCTCCGGCGACCGGATGCCACTGCAGGGGCTGGTGGTCAACCGGGCCACGCTGCCCGACGACGCCTCGCTCACCGCCGCCGCGGCCGGCGCCGCCTCGGAGCGGCTTCCCGACGCGCCGCTCACCGCCGGGCTGCTGCGGCTCCACGCCGACCGCGCGCTCCTGGTCGAACGTCAGAACCAGCTGCGCGAGCGCTTCGCCGTCGCCCACCCCCAGGTGCCGACCGCCGTGGTGCCGGCGCTGCCCGGTGACGTACACGATCTCGACGGGCTCCGCGAGATCGGCCGGCTGCTGGGCCAGGGCTGAACACCTGGAAATGAGTCGAGCCAGGACGTACGTGATGTACGTCCTGGCTCAGACCAAGATCTTCAGCGATCCACTCGAGTAGGGGACGAGTGATCACTCCACCGAGGCACGGGTGCGTGCGGCCTCGAGCACGGCGCGCCAGGAGGCGTTGGGGCTGCGGCGGAGCAGCGCACGACGCTCGCGCTCGGTCATGCCGCCCCAGACACCCCACTCGATCTGGTTGTCGAGCGCCTCGGCCAGGCACTCGGTGCGGACGACGCAGCCCGAGCAGACCATCTTGGCCTTGTTCTGCTCGGCTCCACGCACGAAGAGCTCGTCGGGCTCGTTCTCACGACAAGCGGCCTGCAGCGACCATTCATCAACCCACATTGTGTGCCATCCCTTCGTCGGAGCGCTTCGCCCTCCCCGGTCTGACGGCGTGGGCGCCCGTGCGGACTAAAGGTTAAGGACCCTGACCTGTCGAGTGACACACCCTTCTTACCCAAAGTACGTAGTCCGAAATGACTAGTAGGGCCCTCGGGACCCGTTTGCGGCCTCCCTGTCCGGCCCCGATTGCGAATCCTGTGCTATTAGCCACGATCACCTACGATGACCAGCATGTCCTCGCCGTCGCTGCGCCCGCAGACCGTGCTCAAGCATCTCGTCGTCATGTGTGGGGTGGCAGCCGTCCTCGGGGTCGTCGCCGCAGGTCTGGCCATCCCGTTCGCCGGGGTGGCCGGGATCGCGGCCAAGGAGACCGCCGAGAAGATGGACTCGCTGCCGAAGGCCTTCGAGGTCGACGACATGTCACAGACGACCAAGATCGTCGACCGCAAGGGCAACCTGATCACGACGCTCTACGACCAGAACCGCGTCTACCGCCCGCTCGACCAGATCTCGTCCAACATGACGAAGGCGCTCCTGGCGATCGAGGACTACCGCTTCTACCAGCACGGCGCGATGGACCTGAAGGGCACGCTGCGCGCGCTGATCACCAACCAGGCCAGCGACTCGGTCCAGGGTGGTTCCTCGATCACCCAGCAGCTGGTGAAGACGACGCTCGTCTACTCCGCGAAGACCGAGGCCGAGCGCAAGGCGGCCATCGAGAAGTCGACCGCCCGCAAGATCCGCGAGCTGCGCTACGCGATCGCGCTGGAGGAGCAGCACTCCAAGGACTGGATCCTGGAGCGCTACCTCAACGCGGCCTACTTCGGTGACGGTGCCTATGGCGTCCAGGCGGCCGCGAAGCACTACTTCAACGTCAACGCGTCCGAGCTCAACTGGCAGCAGTCGGCGATGCTGGCCGGGATGGTGAAGAACCCCACCGGCTATGACCCGACCAACTACCCCGACGCCACCATCGCCCGCCGCAACGTCGTCATCGACCGGATGGCCGCTCTCAAGGTCGTCTCCCGCCCCGAGGCGGAGAAGCTGAAGGACGCCGGCCTCGGCCTCAACGTGCAGAAGCAGCGCAACGGCTGCCTCGGGTCGTCCGCGGAGTTCTTCTGCGACTACGTGATCAAGTGGCTGCTCAAGGACCCGGCCTTCGGCGAGAACGAGACCGACCGACTGGCGCTGATCAAGTCCGGCGGGCTGACCATCAAGACCACGCTCGACCAGCGTTTCCAGGACGCCGCCCAGGAGTCCGTCGAGGACCACGTCTACGCCACCGACCAGGCCATCGGTGCGCTGGCCATGGTCGAGCCCGGCACCGGCAGGGTGCGGGCGCTGGCGCAGTCACGCCCGATGGGTGACAACAAGAAGAAGGGCCAGTCCTACCTCAACTACCTGGTCCCGAAGGAGAAGGCAGGCGACTCCAACGGCTTCCAGGCCGGGTCGACCTTCAAGGCGTTCACCCTGGCCGCGGCCATCGAGCAGGGCTTCCCGCTCAAGCAGCAGATCAACTCGCCCGAGGAGCTGACCCTCGCCGAGTCGACCTTCGCCGGGTGTCCCGGAGACGGAAGGCGGGTCGGCACCCACACCTTCCACAACTCCACGACCTCGGGCAGCAAGGACGCCTACACCGGCACTCGGGAGTCGGTGAACACCTTCTACGCCCAGCTCTTCCAGCTCACCGGGATGTGCACGCCCTACAAGATGGCGCAGAAGATGGGCATCAAGCTGACCGCGCCGTTCGGCGTCAGCTACGACGACGGCCACCTCTGCAAGCCGAGCGAGACCCGTTGCGGCGGCGCGGAGCGCGTGCCCACCTTCACTCTTGGCGTCGTCGACGTCAGCCCGCTGGAGATGGCCGAGGCGTACGCGACGTTCGGCGCTCGTGGCAAGCACTGTGACTCGGTGCCGGTCAACGAGATCCTCGACGCCAACGGCAAGGTGCTCAAGACCTACAAGCCCACCTGCGAGCAGGCGATGGCGAAGGGCACCGCCGACGCGGTCAACGACATCCTCCGCGGTGTGATGGAGGGCGGCGGTTTCGCGGCCAACCAGGCCCTGTCCGTGCCGAGCGCCGGCAAGACCGGCACCACGCAGGAGGGCAAGGCGGTCTGGCTGATGGGCTACACCCCGCGGCTGGCCACGGCCGCAATGATCGCGGGTGCCAACTCGAAGGGCACACCGCTCAAGCTCGGCGGCCAGTACGTCGGCGGTGACTACATCGCCACTGCATCCGGATCAGGGTTCGCCGGCCCCATGTGGGGTGATGCGATGAAGGTGATCGACAAGTACCTCAAGTGGGTCGACTTCCAGGAGCCCGACCCGAACGTGATCGCCGGCCGCACCGTCGACGTCCCGTGGACCGGCGGCATGACCGTCGAGAAGGCGACGAAGGTGCTGAGGAACGCCGGCTTCCAGGTCCAGGTCGGACCGGAGGCCTACTCCGAGTACGACCGCGGTCTGGTTGCCTTCACGACCCCGTCCGGAGACGCCGCCGAGGGCTCGCCGGTCACCATCTACACCTCGCTCGGCCCGGAGCCGAAGCCCGAGCCGAAGAAGAAGAAAAAGCAGCCCGAGGAGTCAGCGCCCCCGCCCGAAGAGGAGCGACAGAAGCCGAGAGCGGCTTCGGACGAGCCCGACTTCGGCTGGGAGTGGCCGACCGGCTGATCCGGACCCGCGCCCCGACGAAAGCGATCGCGAAGAGCACGACGAGCGCGAAGGCGAACACGACGATCCGCCCACGACGGGTGAGCCGCACCGTCGAGCG
>NZ_JBHVKJ010000084.1:0-16415 GCF_042798275.1 Nocardioides sp. NPDC057767
GCGGGCGGTCGGCCAGCGACGTGGTGTGGCGCCAGGCGGCGTAGGTGACGATGCCGCCGACCAGGGCCACGCCCAGCTGCATCGGGACAGACGCGCCGAGTCGGCGAGTGGTGTCAGTTGGCGGTGTAGGTGCGCTGGGCGGCCTCGCCGGTCTTGCCGAGTGCCCGGGCCTTGCTCTCGCCGACCGCGACCTTGAGAGAGCCGTCGGAGGTCTGGACGCGCAGCGGCGGGGTGACCTGGAGCTGCTTGGACTCACCGAAGGCCAGGTCGCCGCTGAAGACGACCTTGCCGCGCGAGTCGCGTACGACCACGTGGGCACCGCCTCCGGCGGCCGAGATCGTCACCGGAACGGGCGAGGACTTGCCGTAGGGGCTGTCGGTGCCGGCGGAGCCGTCGAGCTGGATCGCTCCGGCCTGGGGCTCGTGCTGGGTGCCGTCGATGACCAGGCGGGCGACCGACCAGACCAGGATGACCGCCATCACGGCGGCGACCAGGACCGACCAGGACGGACCGCCACGCATCCGTCGGACCGGGCGGATCGCGGCACTGTGGGCGAGCTCGGCCTCGAAGATGGCGCGCGGGCTGACGGGCCCGGAGGCGTACTTCTCGTCATAGGTGCGCAGCAGCGGCGCGACCTCGATGCCGAGGACACGAGCCAGCGTGCGCAGGTGGCCGCGGGCGTAGAAGTCACCGCCGCAGGGGCCGAAGTCGTCGACCTCGATCGCCTCGATCACGTGCGGACGGATGCGCGTCCACTCCGCCAGGCCCTCGACGTCGAGCGCCAGCCGGCGGCGGGCAGCGGCGATCTCGGCTCCGATCTCCGGAACCTTGGTCGAGACCACCTCGGTGGGCTCGTCGTCGACACCGGCGAGCGCCTTGACGCCCTCCTCGGGCACGGCGAGCGCCCGAACACCTTCGGGCTCGGAGTCCTCCTCGCCCTGCTCGATCGCGAAGACCTCGGTCTCCTCGTCGGCATCCGTCTCCACGTCGTCGGACTCCACCGGGTCCAGCTGGAGCGCGTTCGCCCCGTGGACGGCGATGGTCTCCTGAGGCTCGTCGGGCACGTAGCGTACGTCGACCCGGACCGCCGTCGAAGGCTCGCGCAGCGGCGCGACCGGCTCCGCCTTCGCCTCGGCCTTCACCTCGGGCTCGGGGTCCGTCTTCGGCGTCGTCTCGTCCTGCTCTGTGTCCCGATCCACCTGGTCCTGCCCTGCCTCGTCCGCCACGTCCGCGGCATTGATACCAGGCTCGTCCAAGACCCGGAGCATCCGGGGGTTGGTGTCGTCGGCGCCGACGGACAGGGGTGGCCGGATGGCGGTATCACCGTCCTCGACCGGGGCCTCGCCGACGATGCCCTCGACCTCCTCGGCACTGTCGTCCGCGGTGTCCTCGGCGCTGTCCTCGACGCTGTCCTCGACGCCGTCGGCGTCCGGCTCGACCTCGAGGCCGGGATCGATCTCGACGACCTCGACGCCCTCGGCGGCGACGATCGCGATCGCCTCGGTGACGTCGTCACCGGCACCAAGGACGCGGGTGGACAGACCCAGGGGCAGGGAGAACGGCAGGCCGTAGAGACGCTCGGTCAGCATCGCCTGGCGCCGGGCGGTCGGCGAGAGCTCTTCGAGCACCTCGTCCTCGTCGTGCAGCAGGACGCCGATGCGGCCGTCCTTCCAGAACCGCTCGATCCCCTCCGGACGAGGGGTGTGCTCCACGCACTCGATCTTCGACCACGGAATGCCCTGCCAGGTCTGGCCGAAGCGGAGGCGCACGCCCTGCTCGTCCACGAGCAGCAACGGCATCCGGGAGTCCCAGGCGGTCCAGCCCTGCACCGCCGCGACGGCGAGCAGGATCAGGCCGACCAGATAGCCCTCGATACCGCCACGCAGCACGAAGGCGAGGCCGACGAGCAGCGACGCGAGGGCCACGACCAGCGCGAGCCGGCCGTTGCGGCGTACCTCGACGACGTCGACATCGATGTCGGGAGCCTCGACGGCTTCTTCAGGGTCGACGGTCTCGGCCGTCGGTGGGTTCTCGCTCACATCTCCCCCTGGATCGTTGCGATGACGCCGTCGATCTCGTCCGGCTTGACGAGTACGTCGCGTGCCTTGGAGCCCTCGGAGGGACCGACCACGCCGCGCGACTCGAGGATGTCCATGAGGCGGCCGGCCTTGGCGAACCCGACGCGCAGCTTGCGCTGCAGCATCGAGGTCGAGCCGAACTGGGTGGACACGATCAGCTCGATCGCCTGGATGACCAGGTCCATGTCGTCGCCGATGTCGTCGTCCAGCACCCGCTTGGACTCCGCCGGAGCGGTGACGTCGTCGCGGTAGGACGGCTCGAGCTGGCCCTTGACCGACTTCACGACCGCGTTGATCTCCGTCTCGGAGACCCACGAGCCCTGCACACGGATCGGCTTGGAGGAGCCCATCGGCAGGAACAGCCCGTCACCCTGCCCGACCAGCTTCTCCGCACCCGGCTGGTCCAGGATGACGCGCGAGTCGGCCAGCGACGAGGTCGCGAAGGCGAGCCGCGACGGCACGTTGGCCTTGATCAGACCCGTGACGACGTCGACCGAGGGCCGCTGCGTGGCCAGCACCAGGTGGATGCCGGCTGCGCGCGCGAGCTGGGTGATGCGTACGACCGCGTCCTCGACGTCGCGCGGGGCGACCATCATCAGGTCGGCGAGCTCGTCGACGATGACCAGGAGGTAGGGGTAGGGCGACAGCACCCGCTCGGAGTCGGGCGGCACCTGCACCTTGCCCGCGCGGACGGCCTTGTTGAAGTCGTCGACGTGACGGAAGCCGAAGTTGGCCAGGTCGTCGTAGCGCATGTCCATCTCGCGTACGACCCAGGCCAGCGCCTCGGCGGCCTTCTTCGGGTTGGTGATGATCGGGGTGATCAGGTGCGGCACGCCCTCGTAGGCGTTGAGCTCGACCCGCTTGGGGTCGACCATGATCATCCGCACCTCGTCGGGCGTGGCCCGCATCAGCACCGAGGTGATCATCGAGTTGATGAACGACGACTTACCCGAGCCGGTCGCACCCGCGACCAGCAGGTGGGGCATCTTCGCCAGGTTGGCGACCACGAAGCCACCCTCGACGTCCTTGCCGACACCGGTGATCATCGGGTGGTGGTCGCCGCGCGCGGCGTTGGAGCGGAGCACGTCGCCGAGGGTGACGATCTCCTTGTCGGAGTTGGGGATCTCCACGCCGACGGCGGACTTGCCGGGGATCGGCGAGAGGATGCGTACGTCGGCAGAGGCCACCGCGTAGGCGATGTTCTTCTGGATCCCGGTGATCTTCTCGACCTTCACGCCGGCGCCGAGCTCGACCACGTAGCGGGTGACCGTCGGGCCCCGGGTGTAGCCGGTGACCGCGGCGTCGATGTTGAACTCCTCCAGCACCGCTTGGAGCCGGTTGACGATGTCGTCGGAGGCCTTCGAGCGCGCCTTGTGCGGCGATCCCGGCTTGAGCAGGTCGCTGGCCGGGAGGGTGTAGGCGACGTCGCCGGCGAGCATCAGCTGCTCGACCCGCTGCGGCAGCTCCGCGTGGGGCGGCGGCTCGAGGTCGCGCTTCGCTCCCGGCTTCGGTGCGGCGTCGGAGACCGCAGGCATGAGCCCCGCCGCGTCGCTGGGCACGGCCTCGTCGGGCTGGGTGTCGGCGTCCGATTCCTCGTCGAGGGCGAGTGCGATGTCGAGCCCGTCCTTCTTGCGCTTCTTCTTCGGCTTCTCCTCCTCGAGGAGCGGCGTCTCGTAGGGCTCGAAGCCCTCCCGGTCGAAGGTGTCCTCGTCGGCGAAGAGCTTCCCGCCCCGACGCACCCGCCGGATGTTGGTGCCGCTCTCGCTCAGCTCCTCGGGCGGGGTCAGCCCCAAGGCCCGGTCGCGCAGCTCCACCAGCCGGCTCGGCACCTGGTAGAGCGGGGTCCCGGTGATGACCAGCACCCCGAAGACGACGAGTAGAGACAGGAGTACGACGACCACGGCCGTCGAGCGCAGGACGTCGAGCAGCAGGCTGGCCACGACGTAGCCGATGGCGCCACCGGCCCACTGCAGCTCGCTGCTGTCGCCCGAGGTGGGCTGCGGGTTGCCGTTGGCGATCTGGATGATGCCGAGCGTCGCCATCAGGAAGGCGGACCAGCCGATCGCGAGCCGACCGACCGGGGCGGCGTTGACCGGGTCGCGCATCAGCCGGGCGCCGGCGAAGACGAGTCCGACCGGCACCAGCCAGCCGACCTTGCCGACCACCCCGGCCACGGCGATGCGGACGACGTCGAAGAACTGACCACCGAGCTGGAACCAGACGCCGGCGGCGACCAGTACGGAGAGGCCGATCAGGAACAGGCCGGCGCCGTCGCGCCGGTGCTCCGGCTCGAGGTCGCTGGCGGCCTGGCCGCCGACTCGGAAGATGGCAGCCACTCCCCCGGCGATCGCCAGCCACAGGCTCGCGATGGTCGAGAAGATGGCGTCGAAGAGGACCGCGATCGGGCTCGGCCCGTTGCGGACGGCACGCGGTGGCGTACGGTTCGTCGTCTTCCGGTTGGTTGACTTTGCGGCGGGACGGCGCTTGCTCTGTCCTTTTTGAGGCGCTGCCTTGGAGCGGGCCCGGCTCGTGGCCGTTGCTCGCTTTGTCGTGGTCGTACTCCGGGGACGGGTGCTCTTGGTGGTGGTCGAGCTCCGCGAACCCGGCG
This sequence comes from Nocardioides sp. NPDC057767, assembly GCF_042798275.1. Taxonomy (NCBI): domain Bacteria; kingdom Bacillati; phylum Actinomycetota; class Actinomycetes; order Propionibacteriales; family Nocardioidaceae; genus Nocardioides; species Nocardioides sp. NPDC057767. Next base: position 4,687 of record NZ_JBHVKJ010000084.1, read on the forward strand.
GGGAAGACGTACGGGTCGCCATGAAAGCAGCGTATTCGACCGGGCCCCCGGGCTCCGGGACCCCCATGGGGGTGTGTTGCAGCGGTGTAGTTTGCCGCCATGCAGAGCCTGACAGTCATGATCGCCCTCCTCACCGCCGTCGATGCCGTCACCGACTGGGCCTGCGTGTGGTCCGGCTGGCGACGACTCCACTACGTCACCAAGCCCCTGGTGATGGTGGGGCTGATGGGGTTGACGGTGCTGATGGGGCTGGTCAGCGGCGGCGAGCCAGCCGCCTGGTGGCTGCTCGTCGCGCTCTTCTTCGGGATGCTCGGAGACATCTCGATGATCGGGTCATCGACGCGTCGCTTCCTCGGCGGAGTGGCGCTGTTCTTCGTCGGCCACCTGGCGTACGCGGTGACCTTCCTCACCCTCGGACTCGACGCCCCCGCATGGTCCTGGGCCGGCGTTGCGGCAGCGATCGCGCTCGCGATTCCGATGGGACGAGTGCTCCGGGGCGCCCGCCAGATGGGCGGCACGCCGGTGGCGGCTGCCCTGGCGGCGTACTCGCTGGTGATCGCCGCCATGCTCGTGCTCGCCTGGCTCACCGGGAGCGTGTGGATCGCCGCGGGTGCGCTGGTCTTCGTCATCAGCGACACCCTGATCGGGCTCAACCTGGCCGAGCACGGCAACGAGCCGCCGCGCCTGACCGACGTGCAGATCATGGTGACCTATCACGTCGGCCAGGCGCTGATCACGGCCGGAGTGCTGCTGGCGCTGTGAATGCCGACCGAGGTAACTCGGTCGAGCGTCGGTTCCCTCGTGGAGTTCCACGAGGACAGTGGGCGCTCACCGAGTTACCTCGGTGAACATCCACGCCCGTGTGGATCTCGACCCGCTTCGCGGGTTCGCAAGCTCACCCGCTGCGCTCGCTCGATCCCTTCGCGTTGGTCCTGCGAGCTTCGCTCGCAGGACCAGGCTCAGGCCTCGATGACGACCGGAATGATCATCGGACGGCGACGGTGGGTGCTGGAGACCCAGCGGCCGAACGTACGCCGGATGGCCTGCTGCAGCTGGTAGGTGTCGGTGGCGCCCTCGGAGATGGCGCGGTTGACCGCCTTGATGATCGGCTGCTTGATCGGGTCGAAGGCGTTGTCGGGCCAGACGTGGCCGCGGGCGTGGATCTCGGGTCCGCTGGAGACCACCCCGTTGACGGAGTCGACCACGACGATGATCGAGACGAAGCCCTCCTCGGAGAGGATCCGGCGGTCCTTGAGCTCGGACTCGGTGACGTCCCCGACGGTGGTGCCGTCGACGAAGACGTAGCCGCACTCGACCTTGCCCGCGATCTCGGCCTTGCCGTCGATCAGGTCGACGACGACGCCGTCCTCGGCGTAGACGACGCTCTCCACGCCGGTCTGGCGGGCCAGGTCGCCGTTGGCGAGCAGGTGGCGCACCTCGCCGTGGACGGGCATCACGTTGCGCGGGCGGACGATGTTGTAGCAGTAGAGCAGCTCGCCGGCGCTGGCGTGGCCGGAGACGTGCACCAGGGCGTTGCCCTTGTGGACCACGTTGGCGCCGAGGCGGGCGAGGCCGTTGATCACCCGGTAGACCGAGTTCTCGTTGCCCGGGATCAGCGAGGAGGCGAGCAGGACGGTGTCGCCCGGCTCGATGTGGACGAAGTTGTGGGTGCCGTTGGCGATCCGCGACAGCGCCGACATCGGCTCGCCCTGCGAGCCGGTCGAGACCATCACGACGCGCTCCGGCGGCAGCTCGGCGAGCTCCTTGGCGTCGACGATGACGTCCTCGGGCACGTGCAGGTAGCCCAGGTCGGCGGCGATCTGCATGTTGCGGACCATCGAGCGACCGACGTACGCCACCTTGCGCCCGTGCGCGACGGCGCTGTCCAGCACCTGCTGGACACGGTGCACGTGGGAGGCGAAGCAGGCCACGATGATGCGCTGGTCGGACTCGCGGAAGACCTGCTCGATCGCGGGCGCGATCTTCTTCTCGGCGGTGGTGAAGCCGGGGACCTCGGCGTTGGTGGAGTCGGTGAGGAACAGGTCCACGCCCTCCTCGCCGAGCCGGGCGAAGGCGCGCAGGTCGGTGATCCGGCCGTCGAGGGGCAGCTGGTCCATCTTGAAGTCGCCGGTGTGCAGCACCAGTCCGGCGCCGGTGCGGATCGCAACCGCGAGTGCGTCCGGGATGGAGTGGTTCACCGCGACGAACTCGAGCTCGAACGGTCCGAAGGTGATCGTGTCGCCCTCGCGTACCTTGTGCTGAACGGTCTCGCGCAGGCGGTGCTCGCGCAGCTTGGAGCCGAGCAGGGCCAGGGTCAGCTCGGAGCCGACCAGCGGGATGTCCTGGCGCTCGCGCAGCAGGTAGGGCGTCGCCCCGATGTGGTCCTCGTGACCGTGGGTCAGGACCAGCGCCTCGACGTCGCCGAGCCGGTCACGGATCGGACCGAAGTCGGGCAGGATCAGGTCGACACCGGGCTGCTGCTCCTCGGGGAAGAGCACGCCGCAGTCGACGATCAGCAGCCGGCCGTCGTATTCGAAGACGGTCATGTTGCGGCCGACCTCGCCGAGACCGCCGAGAGGGGTGACCCGCAGGCCGCCCTTGGGGAGCTTGCCGGGTTCGGTCAGCTCCGGGTGTGGGTGAGACAAAGGCATTCCTTCTAGAGAAGGCCAGAGGCCTCCAGCCCGGCTCGCAGCGCCTCGACCTCGTCGTCGTCGAGCGCCACCAGAGGCCCTCGCACGTTGCGGTTGTCGATCACGCCGGTCAGCTCGAGAGCGGCCTTGGCAGTGGTGGCTCCGTAGTTCGGGACGCCCATGATGGCGTCGATCGCGGGGAGCATCCGCGCATAGGTCTTACGGGCGGTCTCGATGTCGCTCGCCCCGAAGGCGTCGATCATCGTCCGCGTCTGGTCGCCGAGCACGTGGGCGGCGACGCTGATCACGCCGACGGCGCCGTGCGCCAGCCAGGCAAGGGTGAGCGCGTCGTCACCGGAGTAGATCGAGTAGCCCAGGTCGAGCAGCCGGGTGCCGCGAGGGAAGTCGCCGGCGGCCTCCTTGACCGCGACGACGGTGTCCCAGGTGATCGCCTCACGGTAGGTGTCGAGGGTGATCGGAGACCCGGTGCGGCCGGGCACGTCGTAGAGGATGACGGGGATGTCGGTGGCGGAGACGACGGTGCGGAAGTGCTCGCGGATGCCGCGCTCGCCCGGCTTGTTGTAGTAGGGCGTCACCAGCAGCAGGCCGTCGGCGCCGACCGAAGCTGCCTGCTTGGCGAGCTCGACGGTGGTGCGGGTGTCGTTGGTGCCGATGCCGGCCACGATCTTGGCGCGGTCGCCGACGGCGTCCTTGACCGCCGCCAGGATCTCGCCGTCCTCGGCCGGAGTGGTGGTCGGCGACTCACCGGTGGTGCCGGAGACGACGATGCCGTCGTGGCCGTGGTCGACCAGGTGCTTGGCGACTTTCTGAGTCTGCTCCAGATCAACCGAGCCGTCGTCGTTGAAGATCGTGACGAGTGCTGAGAGCACGGTGCCGAACGGAGCATCAGTCATGGCGTACAGACTATCGTCAGACGCGCGCCAAGACCTCGTCGGCTACGAGGGCGAGATGGTCCAGGTCGCTCAGATCGAGCACCTGCAGGTAGATCCGGCTGGCACCGACGTCCTCGAACCGCTTGATCTTGGCGACCAGCTCGTCCGGAGTCCCGGCCAGGCCGTTCTCGCGCAGCTCGGCGGGCTCCCGGCCGATCGCCTGAGCGCGGCGGGCGATCTCGTCCTCGTCGCGCCCGACGCACAGCACCTGGGCGGCCGAGTAGATCATCGAGTCGTCCCGACCGGCCGCCTCGACGAACCGCCCGACGTTCTCGAACAGCGCCAGGGACTCCTCCACGGAGACGAACGCGGCGTTGAACTCGTCCGCGAAGGTGGCGGCCAGCGTCGGCGTACGCTTCTTGCCGCCACCACCGACGATCACCGGGATCGACCCGGCGTGACCGCGGGTCTGGACCGGCTTGGGCAGGCCCGGGCTCTCGGTGATGGTGTAGTGCTTCCCCTTGAAGCTGAAGGTCTCCCCCGGCTCGGTCGCCCACAGGCCGGTGATGATCTCGAGCTGCTCCTCGAGACGGTCGAACCGCTCCCCGAGCGCCGGGAACGGGATCCCGTACGCCGCATGCTCCTCCTCGAACCAGCCCGCCCCCAGGCCGAGCTCGACCCGGCCCTCGGACATGTCGTCCACGTTGGCGGCCTGGATGGCCAACACGCCCGGGAGGCGGAAGGTCGCCGAGGTGACCAGCGTGCCGAGCCGGATCGTGCTCGTGTCGCGGGCCAGGCCCGCCAGCGTCGTCCACGCGTCGCTCGGTCCGGGCAGCCCGTCGACCGACCCCATCTTCAGGTAGTGGTCGGAGCGGAAGAACGCTCCGAACCCGAGCTCCTCGGCCTTCTGGGCGACGGCGAGGATGTCGGCGTAGGACGCCCCCTGCTGGGGTTCGGTGAAGATGCGCAGCTCCATGTGGTTTACCTTAGAGGGACGAGCTGGCTACTCGCGCGTCAGGGAGCGCGGCTGAGGAAGACCCGGTCGTACGCCTCGTGCGGCTCCCGCTTCGTCTCGACCCACTCGGCCTCGTCGAACGGCGGGTAGAGGACGTCGCCCTCCGGTCTCAGGTGGACCCGGGTGATCACCTGTTCGGTGGCGTAGGGCATGGCCGCCGCGTAGACCTGCGCTCCTCCGGCGATGACCGTGTCGCCCTGTTCTGCCGCGGCCAGGGCGAGGGCGGAGTCGATGTCGTGGGCGACCAGGACACCGTCGTGGGCCCAGTCCTCGTCGGTGGTCAGGACGACCGTCGTGCGGCCCGGGAGGGGCCGGCCGATGGACTCGAAGGTGGTGCGGCCCATGACGAGCGTGTGGCCCATCGTGATCGCCTTGAACTCAGCCTGCTCGCCGGGGATCCTCCAGGGGATGTCGGGGCCGTTGCCGATGACGCCGTTCTCGGCGACCGCCGCGATCATCACGACCCGCCGCGACGCCGCCTCAGACGGCAACGGGGGCCTTGATTCCAGGAGCCGGGTCGTAGCCCTCGAGGGTGATGTCCTCGAGCTCGAAGGCGTCGATGTCCTTGACCTCCGGGTTGAGCCGCAGCCTCGGCAACGGCCGCGGCTCGCGGGTGAGCTGGAGGCGGGCCTGCTCGATGTGGTTGCTGTAGAGGTGGGCGTCGCCGAGCGTGTGCACGAACTCGCCCGGCTCGAGGCCGGTCACCTGGGCGACCATGTGGGTCAGCAGGGCGTAGGAGGCGATGTTGAACGGCACCCCGAGGAACACGTCCGCCGAACGCTGGTAGAGCTGCAGGCTCAGCCTGCCCTCGGCCACGTAGAACTGGCACAGGGTGTGGCACGGCGGCAGCGCCATCTCGTCGATGTCTGCCGGGTTCCACGCACTGATGACGTGGCGGCGGCTGTCCGGGTCCTGCTTGATCTGGTCGATGATCCGGGCGATCTGGTCGACATGACGGCCGTCGGGCGTCGGCCAGGAGCGCCACTGGTAGCCGTAGACCGGGCCCAGGTCGCCGTTCTCGTCGGCCCACTCGTCCCAGATCGTGATGCCGCGCTCCTGGAGCCAGCGCACGTTGGTGTCGCCGCGCAGGAACCACAGCAGCTCACCGAAGACGGACCGGGTGTGGACCTTCTTCGTGGTCAGCAGCGGGAACCCCTCGGCCAGGTCGTAGCGGGTCTGGTGACCGAAGACGCTGATCGTGCCCGTCCCGGTGCGGTCGGACTTCTCCACACCCTCGTCGAGGATGCGGGTCAGGAGATCAAGATAGGACTGCACGCTCCCAGCCTAGGTCAGAGCTCGACGGTCCCGCGGATGGTGGTCAGTGTGTCCCCGCCCACCCACACCTGGTCCGGCGTCCGCTCGATGTAGACCCGTCCCCTCCGCTTCATGACGGTCCCCTGCGACGAGACGTACGCATCGGGGAGCTGCGAACCTGCCAGCCACTGCCCGAGCGCAGCGTTGAGCGAGCCTGTCACCGGGTCCTCGAAGGCCACGCCGTCAGCCGGGTAGAACGCCCGGACCTCGACCGCGCACTCGCCGCCCTCGGGGTAGCGCCCGACCAGCCCGACCTTGTGATCGCCCAGCACGGCGTGGTCGGGAGTGACAGCCAGGACTGCCTCGGCGTCGGCGAGCATCACGCCCACCCAGCCCGGCCCGTTGTCGCACCAGCGCGCGTCCTGGATGTCGCCGCGCTCGATCCGCAGCCCCTTCGCGATGGCGTCAAGCGTCTCCTCGTCGACCTCGCCGCCCCGGCGCAGCTCCGGCGCGGCGAAGGCGATCCGCTCGTCGCGGCGCAGCGCCACCAGCCCGACGCCGCACTCCTGCACCAGGCTCTCCCCCTTGGGGATGCCGCCGGCCTCCAGCCACGCGTGCGCCGACCCGAGCGTCGGGTGGCCAGCGAACGGCAGCTCACCGCTGACCGTGAAGATCCGCAGCCGGTAGTCGGCGGCCGGGTCGGTGGGGCTCAGCAGGAACGTGGTCTCGGACAGGTTCGTCCACCGTGCGAAGGCAGCCATCTGCTCGTCGGTGAGGGCGTCGGCCCCGTGCACGACGGCTACCGGGTTGCCCAGCAGCGGCTCGTTGGTGAAGACGTCGACCTGGCGGAACTCATAGGCACTCACGCCGCCGAGCCTATCGGTGGCGCAGGCTCAGGCGGTCAGCTTCATCGGGCCGTAGACCTGGCGGTCGTGCTCGAACAGCACCACCGCGGCCACGCCGGCGTCCAGGAGGTCCTGCCAGACCTCGCCCACCCACGACTCGGCGTCGCTCTGGTTGGCGAAGCGCTGGCCGGCGAGGTCTCCGTCGACCGCCACCTCGGCACCCGAGGCGTCGACGAGCTGCCACCACCACGGCCGCTCGGCCGCGGTCGGCTGCTTGAACACGGACGGCACGTCAGGAATGCTCATGTCGCTCAACCCTCCCTCACGTGCGAGGGGACGAACGGCGGCTTGGTGAGCTGGAAGATCTCGCGGCGGCCGCGTACGTCGATGCCGATCTCGGCCTCGGGGTTGACCGTGGTCGAGACGAGCACCAGGCCGACGCCCTTCTTCAGCGTGGGCGAGAAGGTGCCGGAAGTGACCTCGCCGACCGGTACGTCGGCGGTCAGCGACGCCGTCATGTGCGGGCGCGGGATGCCGCGGCCGACGGCGACGATGCCGCGCAGGGCGCGCTTCGGGCCGGCCTCCTTCTCGGCGATGAGTTTGTCGCGGCCCCAGAAGGCGTCCTTCTTCCAGCCGACGGCCCAGCCCAGCCCGGCCTCGTTGGGGGTGACGTCGAGGGCGATGTCCTGGCCGTGGAGCGGGTAGCCCATCTCCGTGCGCAGGGTGTCGCGGGCGCCGAGGCCGCACGGCAGCGCACCGAGCGCCTCGCCGCGGGAGAGCAACGCGTCCCAGAGCGCCCCGGCGGCCTCGTTGGCGACGATCAGCTCGTAGCCGCGCTCGCCGGAGTAGCCCGACCGGCACACGACCACGCCGATCTCGTCACCGAGCACGTCGCGGGCGGCGGCCTCCACGAACGACATGTATTCGTGACCGGCCGGCAGCCCGACGGCCTCGAGCAGCTCGTCGGACTTCGGTCCCTGGACGGCGAGCACCGCGTAGTCGCGGTGGTGGTCGGTGAGGGTGATGCCCTCGGGCGCGGCGGCGCGGAGCCGGCTCACGACCTCGGGGGTGTTGGCGGCGTTGGGGACGATCAGGACGTGCTCGTCGTCGCGGTAGTAGGCGATCAGGTCGTCGACGATGCCGCCGGTCTCCTCGTCGCAGCACAGCGTGTATTGCGCCTTGCCGGGCTTGATCCGGCCGAGGTCGTTGGTGAACGAGGCGTTGACGAAGGCGGCCGCGCCCTGGCCGCTGATCATGACCTTGCCGAGGTGGCTGACGTCGAAGACACCGACGGCCTCGCGTACCGCGGTGTGCTCCTTGACGACCCCGGAGTACTCCAGCGGCATCGACCAGCCGCCGAACTCACCGAACTTCGCACCGAGCTCCTGGTGCTTTGTGTGCAGAGGGGACTGGAGCAGCTCCGACCCGCCCCCCGTGGAGGTCTCATCAGCCATGCTGCGAACCTATCGCACCTGGTCGACACAGCCCGGTCCGTGGCCCCTCCTCCGGCGTGCCACACCTAGACTGCACGGCGTGACCCTGCCTGACATCACCTATACGCTGCGCACCGCCTCTCCCGCCAAGACCCGTGCCGAGGCGGTCGTCGTCGGCGTCGGCCAGGGCGCGAAGGACGTCGAGGTAACGACCGGCGCGGAGGACGTCAAGGCCGCCTACGGCCGCCGGTGGCGCGGAATGCTGGCCACCCTGGGCGTCAGCGGCAAGGCCGGCGAGGTCACCCGCCTGCCCGCGGGCGAGGAGATCGGCGCCCAGCTCCTGGTGCTGGTCGGTCTCGGCAAGGCCGGTGCCGACGGCACCTACTCGGCCGATGCCGTACGCCGCGCCGCCGGTGCCGCCGCCCGCTCGGTGCCCAACGCGACCTCCGTCGCGGTGGCCCTGCCCGCGGACACCCCCGAGCTGGTCCGTGCGGTCACCGAGGGCTACCTCCTCGGCGGCTACACCTACACCACCTACAAGTCGAGCACGGGCAAGTCGGGCTCGGGCAGGTCGGGCAGCGAGAGCACGGGCCCGAGCGACGTCGCGATCCTGAGCGCGATCGCGCGGCGTACGGACGCGGTCACCGCCTTCGAGGAGGCGCAGATCCTGGCACAGGCGGTCGCCGGCACCCGTGAATGGGTCAACATCCCGCCCGCCGACCTGACTCCCCCGGCGTTCGCCGACGCCATCGAGCACGTCGCCGGCCTGGTCGACGGCGTGGAGACGACCGTCTACGACGAGAAGCAGCTCGCCGAGCTCGGCTGCGGCGGCATCCTCGCGGTGGGCATGGGCTCGGAGGCCAGGCCGCGACTGGTCGAGCTGACCTACTCCCCCGACGACGCCCGGGGCCACATCGCGCTGGTCGGCAAGGGCATCACCTTCGACTCCGGCGGCCTCACGATCAAGCCGGGCAGCTCGATGTCCACGATGAAGTCGGACATGGCCGGGGCGGCCGCGGTGGCCCAGGCCACCTTCGCGATCGCCCGCCTCGGGCTCCCGGTGAAGGTCTCCGCCTTCGTGCCGATGGCGGAGAACATGGTCTCCGGCTCCTCCTACCGACCCGGCGACGTCGTCACCCACTACGGCGGCACGACCGTCGAGGTGTCCAACATGGACGCCGAGGGACGGATGATCCTCGCCGACGCGCTGGTGCGCGCGACCGAGGTCTCCCCCGACGTGATCATCGACGTGGCCACGCTCACCGGCCACATGGTGGCGGCCCTGGGCGACAAGGTGAGCGGCGTGCTCGGCTCCGAGGAGGTCGTCGAGCGCGTCCTCGCCGCCGCCGACGTCGCCGGCGAGCAGATGTGGCCGATGCCCATCCCGGAATGGATGGACGAGCGAATCCGTTCCTCCAAGGTGGCCGACCTCAACCAGCACGACTGGATCCGCTGGGGTGGTGGCCTGTACGCGGCGGCGTTCCTGCGCGAGTTCACCGGCGGCCTTCCCTGGGCCCATCTCGACATCGCCGGCCCCTCCTTCAACAGCGGGGGCGCCTCGGGCCATCAGACTCCCGGAGGTACGGGTGTGGCGGTGGCAACACTGGTGGACTACGTACGCGAGATGGCTACCGATCAGTAGTGGTCCGGTTGACACAGCGCTGCGGGGGTAGTGACAAGATGGGCCCGTGATCGACGCCCTCGGCCGCCCTTCCGGCGGCATCATGCGTGCGTCGGGCAGGTGTCGGCCCAGACCGATGCGCCTCTCTTCCCACCGAGCCTTCGGCCTCGGTGATGGCGGCGCGCGTTTCCGGACATACAAGTAGAGCAACGAACAGACGTAGAACGAAGGAACCCATGGCCACCGAAGTAACTCTCCCGGCACTCGGCGAGTCCGTCACCGAGGGCACCGTCACCCGCTGGCTCAAGCAGGTCGGCGACACCGTTGCGGTCGACGAGGCCCTGCTGGAGGTCTCCACCGACAAGGTCGACACCGAGATCCCCTCCCCGGTCGCGGGCACCGTGCTCGAGATCAAGGCCGCCGAGGACGACACCGTCGAGGTCGGTGGCCTGCTCGCCGTCATCGGTGCCGCCGACGAGGCCGGCGCCGCGCCGGCTGAGCCTGCCGCTCCCGCGGCCGAGCCCGCCGAGGCCGCCGCTCCTGCCGCCGAGCCCGAGGCTCCGGCCGCCCCCGCTGCTCCGGCCGAGCCCGAGGCGCCTGCCGAGCCCGCCGCTCCGGCCGCGCCTGCCGCTGCCGCGCCCGCCGCCGGTGGCAACGCCACCGAGGTCCCTCTCCCCGCGCTGGGCGAGTCGGTCACCGAGGGCACCGTCACCCGCTGGCTCAAGCAGGTCGGCGACGCGGTGGCCGTGGACGACGCGCTGCTCGAGGTCTCCACCGACAAGGTCGACACCGAGATCCCCTCGCCGGTGGCCGGCACCCTGCTCGAGATCAAGGTCGCCGAGGACGAGACCGTCGAGGTCGGCGCCGTGCTCGCGCTGGTCGGTGACGCCGGAGCCGCCCCGGCTGCCGCGCCCGCTCCCGCCGCGCCGGCTCCCGAGCCCGCCCCGGAGCCCACCCCCGAGCCGGCACCCGAGCCGACTCCTGCTCCGGCGCCCGAGCCCGCCCCGGCTCCGGCTGCTCCCGCCGCTCCGGCGTCGGCTCCGGCAGCCCCGGCCCACGCGGCCCCGGCGACCGACAGCTCCCCGGCGATCCAGCCCGGTGGCTACGTCACCCCGCTGGTGCGCAAGCTCGCCGCTCAGCACAACGTCGACCTCAACACCGTCGAGGGTTCCGGTGTCGGTGGCCGTATCCGCAAGGAGGACATCCTCCAGGCGGCCGCCGCCAAGTCGGCTCCCGCCGCTGCGGCTCCGGCAGCCGCGGCTCCGGCAGCCTCCGCCGCTCCCGCAGCGGCCCCGGCCGCCCCGTCGCCGCTGCGCGGCACCACCGAGAAGATCTCGCGCCTGCGCAAGGTGATCGCCGAGCGGATGACCGAGTCGCTGCACACCGCGGCCCAGCTGACCCAGGTCATGGAGGTCGATGTCACCAACATCGCCCGCCTCCGCGAGGCCAACAAGGCCGGCTTCCTGCAGCGTGAGGGCGTCAAGCTGACCTACCTGCCGTTCTTCGCCAAGGCCGCGATCGACGCGCTCAAGGTGCACCCGAAGCTCAACGCCGGGATCGACGTCGAGGCCGGCACGGTCACCTACTACGACCGCGAGAACATCGCCTTCGCCGTCGACACCGACCGTGGCCTGCTGACCCCGGTCGTCAAGGACGCCGGCGACCTGTCGATCGCGGGCATCGCGAAGAAGATCGCCGATGTCGCCGACCGCACGCGCAACAACAAGATCACCCCGGACGAGCTCTCCGGTGGCACCTTCACGATCACCAACCTGGGCTCGTTCGGCGCGCTCTTCGACACCCCGATCATCAACCAGCCGCAGGTCGCCATCCTCGGCCCGGGTGCCGTCGTGAAGCGTCCGGTCGTCATCGACGACCCGGACCTGGGCGAGACGATCGCGGTGCGCTACATGGTCAACGTCGCGCTGACCTACGACCACCGCCTGGTCGACGGCGCCGACGCCGGCCGCTTCCTCCAGGACGTCAAGAAGCGTCTCGAGGCGGGTCAGTTCGAGCTCTGATGCTCAGTGAGAGACGC
>NZ_JBHVKJ010000085.1:0-9817 GCF_042798275.1 Nocardioides sp. NPDC057767
CCCTACCGCCCGGCCGGTGTCGCGTGACGCCGCGCCTGCCCGCGAGCTCGGGCGCGCTGATCGGCGCGGGGGGCATCGGGCTCATCGCGGGGGGTCGCGGCGGGGCGGTGGGCGTGGGGGCGCCCCCCACAACACCCGCACCCCCCCCCACAACTGCATTCTCGGCTCGCCATTTCGACCGACTCGGCGGGGCTTGTCAGGCCTGGCAGAGGCAGAACGGGTGACCGGCGGGGTCGAGGAAGACGCGGAAGGTCTTGCCGGGCTGGACCTCGTGCTTGGTGGCGCCGAGGGCGACGGTGGCCGCCTCAGCAGCGTCGAGGTCATCGACGAAGACGTCGAGGTGGGACTGTTGAGGTGCGTCCTGCGAGGGCCACTTCGGCGCGTGGTAGTCCTCGACCGCCTGGAAGTTGAGGGCGCCGCCGTCGCCCCAGGCCTCGGCCCAGCTGCCGTCGTCGTCGACCTTCGTCTCCCAGTCGAAGAGCTTTGCGTAGAAGGTGGCCAGGGCTGCCGGCTCGGGGCAGTCGATGACCCATTGCGGATTGCGTGCGATAGCCATGGATCCGACGTTAGAGCGGGTTCCGGACATTCGGCTTCCGCCTGTCACGACACCGTCTCAGAAATATACAGTCAGGGTTGACTGTTTGTTTCTGTCGCGGCAGAGTGCCTGTCTGTGAGCCAAGCCACCCGCGTACCCCAGGAGGAGCGCACCCGCGCGATGCGGGCGCGGCTCCTCGATGCCACCGTCGAGCTGCTGGCCGAGCGCGGCTTCGCCGGCACCTCGACCACACTCGTCTCCCAGCGGGCCGGAGTCTCCCGCGGCGCTCAGCTGCACCACTTCCCGGCCAAGAACGACCTGGTCGTGGCGGCGGTCGAGCACATCACCGAGGCTCGCGGCGAGGCACTGAAGGAGGCGGCCGGGGCGTTGCCGGAGGGCGGGCAGCGTACGCGGCACGTGCTCGCCATGCTCGCCGAGCAGGTCACCTCGCCGGTCTTCGCCGCCGCACTCGAGCTGTGGGTGGCGGCGCGCACCGACGAGCAGCTGGCTGCTGCGGTGGGTCCGCTCGAGCAGCGGATCGGTCGCGAGCTCCACCGGGCCACGGTCGAGCTGCTCGGCGTGGACGAGAAGAAACCCGGCGTGCGCGAGCTCGTGCAGGCCACCCTCGATCTCGTCCGCGGCCTGGCTCTGGCTGACACGATTACCGACGACGCCGCACGACGCGAGCGGATCCTCGACCACTGGGCCGAGGTCCTGGAAAGAGAGTTGCGATGAGTCTGCTGGACGAACTTCTCGAGGACCTCTCCATGGAGGGGTTCGAGCTCCGCCAGGTGGTGGCGGGGCTGAGCGAGGCGGGCTGGCGCGAGTCGACGCCGGCCGAGGGGTGGGACGTCGCCGCCCAGATCGCCCACCTGGCCTGGACCGACGAGGCCGCGCTCGCCGCGACCGAGTGGGTGGCAGGTGACGCGACCGCCTGGGACGAGCTGGTCAACGAGGCCATCAAGAACCCCGAGGGCTATGTCGACGAGTCCGCCCTGGCGATGGCCGCGATGCCGGCGACCGAGCTGCTGCAGCACTGGGACGGCGTACGCGGCGAGCTCGCCGGGGCGCTCGCGAACATCCCTGACGGGAAGAAGCTGCCTTGGTTCGGGCCGCCGATGTCGCCGGCCTCGATGGCGACCGCGCGGTTCATGGAGACCTGGGCCCACGGGCTGGACGTGCGTGAGGCGCTCGGCCACACCTACGAGCCCAGCGACCGCATCAAGCACGTGTGCCATCTCGGCACCCGTACCCGTGACTTCTCCTACAGCGTGCACGGCCTGACGCCGCCGAGCTCCCCGTTCCGGATCGAGCTGACCGCGCCGTCCGGCGAGCTGTGGGAGTGGGGCCCGGAGGACGCGGAACAGAGCGTACGAGGGCCTGCATACGACTTCGCGCGGCTCGTCACCCAGCGCATCCACCGTGACGACACCGCGCTCGAGGCGACCGGGGACGACGCCGAGAAGTGGCTGACCATCGCCCAGGCCTTCGCCGGGCCCACCGGGGGCGGGAGGCCCAAGAAATGATCACGATCGGCAACTGCTCCGGGTTCTACGGCGACCGGTTCTCGGCGATGCGCGACATGCTCGAGGGCGGTCGGCTCGACGTGCTCACCGGCGACTACCTCGCCGAGCTCACCATGCTCATCCTCGGCAAGGACACCCTCAAGGACCCGACGACGGGCTACGCCAAGACGTTCCTGCGTCAGGTCGCGGACTGCCTCGACCTCGCCCTGCAGCGAGACGTCAAGATCGTCTCGAACGCGGGCGGCCTCAACCCCGCCGGTCTCGCTGCCGCCATCGAGGCGCTCGGGACTTCCGCGAAGGTGGCGTACGTCGACGGCGACGACCTCCGGGGCCGCCTCGACTCCCACCCCGACGCCCTGACCGCCAACGCCTACCTCGGTGCCTTCGGGATCGCGCACGCGCTCGACGCAGGTGCCGACATCGTAGTGACCGGCCGGGTGACCGACGCGAGCGTCGTCGTCGGGCCGGCGATCGCCCACCACGGCTGGAAGCGCGACTCCTACGACGAGCTCGCCGGCGCCGTGGTCGCCGGTCACGTGATCGAGTGCGGCACCCAGGCCACCGGGGGCAACTTCTCCGGGTTCCTGACCATGTCGCCGCAGGCCCGGGCTCGTCCGCTGGGATTCCCGGTCGCCGAGATCGCCGTCGACGGCTCCTCGATCATCACCAAGCAGGACGAGACCGGCGGCACCGTCACGGTCGACACGGTCACCGCACAGCTGCTCTACGAGATCCAGGGGCCGCTCTACCTCGGTCCCGACGTCACCACCGACCTCACCTCGATTCGTCTCTCCGAGGTCGGGATCGATCGAGTGGCCATCTCAGGCGTCACGGGCACCCCGCCGCCGGCCACGCTCAAGGTCGCGGTCAACTCGCTCGGCGGCTACCGCAACTCCGCCGAGTTCGTGCTCACCGGCCCCGACATCGACGCCAAGGCCGCGTGGCTGCGCGACCAGCTCGATGCCGAGCTCCCGATCGGCCCCGACTACACCTGGTCGACCTACCGCGTCCCCGCGCCCGACTCGCCGACCGAGGAGGGAGCCGCCTGCATCCTGCGGCTCAACGCGCGCGCGGCCGACGCCGACGCCGTCGGACGAGCTCTGACCGCTCCGGCCATCGAGCTGGCGCTCGCCTCCTACCCGGGCTTCCACGTCACCGCGCCCCCGGGACGGCCGTCTCCGTTCGGGATCTACAAGGCTGCGTACGTCCGGCGCGACCGCGCGTCCGAGACCGTCCATCTCCCTGACGGGTCGACCTACGAGGTTCCGTCCCCCCTCGCCTATGTCGAGACGTCACGCGCGACGACCGAGGTGACCACTCGACCGACCGGAGCGACGCCTCGGCCGACGGGGGCGACGTCTCGGCGAGCGCTGGGTGAGCTGGTCTACGCGCGATCCGGGGACAAGGGTGGCGACGCCAACCTCGGGCTCTGGGTGCCGCAGGGGCGGCCGGAGGCGGCCGTCGAGTGGCTGCTCGACACCGTGACCCCGGAGTGGGTGCGGGCGCTGCTGCCCGAGACCGAGGAGCTCGCCATCGACATCACGCCGTTGCCGCACCTGCGTGGCGTGAACATCGTCATCCACGACCTGCTCGGGGAGGGCGTGGCCGCTTCGACACGCTTCGACCCGCAGGCGAAGGGTCTGGGCGAATGGGCGCGGAGCCGATTTGTCGACATGCCCCTAAATCTCTGTCCCGACGGAACGTCGGAGGCGATCCGATGAACGACGACCTCTTCCGTCTGGGCGCCGAGTTCACGCGCCGAGAGATCTTCCCGGACCTGCAGGAGTGGGAGGACAACCAGGAGATCCCACGGGACGCCCACCGGGCCGCCGCCAAGCAGGGGCTGCTCGGGATCGGGTTCCCCGAGGAGGTCGGCGGGGAGGGCGGTGGTCTTGCCGACACCGTCGCGGTGACCGAGGGGATGATGTCCGAGGGAGCCTCCTCCGGCCTGCTCGCCGGCCTGTTCACCCACGGGATCGCGCTGCCGCACATCGCCAAGCACGGCTCGCCCCACCTCATCGAGACGTACGTGAAGCCGACCCTGGCCGGAGAGAAGATCGGCAGCCTCGCCATCACCGAGCCCGACGGCGGCTCCGACGTCTCCCACCTCCGCACGACCGCAACCCGCGACGGCGACGAGTTCGTCGTCAACGGCGCCAAGACGTTCATCACCAGCGGGGTGCGCGCCGACTTCGTCACCACCGCGGTCCGCACCGGCGGGCCGGGGGCCGGCGGCATCAGCCTGCTCGTGATCGACAAGGAGGCCTCGACAGGCTCGACCACCGGTGGCTTCACGGTCACGCGAAAGCTCGCCAAGATGGGCTGGCACTGCTCCGACACCGCGGAGCTCGCCTTCGAGGACGTACGCGTCCCCGCCGCCAACCTCGTCGGCGACGAGAACGCCGGGTTCATCTACATCGCCGAGGCGTTCGTGACCGAGCGGATCGCGCTGGCCGTGCAGGGCTACGGCACCGCAGCCCGCTGCCTGGCGCTCACCGCCGACTACTGCCGCCAGCGCGAGACGTTCGGCGAGCCGCTGATCAAGCGGCAGGTCGTACGCCACAAGCTCGTCGAGATGCACCGCCAGGTCGAGGTGGCCAAGGCCTACACCCACGCCGTGGTCGCACGCTACGACCGCGAGGGGGCCACCCAGGCCACGATCGCCGAGGCGGCGCTGGCCAAGCAGACAGCGGTCGAGGCCTGCACGTGGGTCGTCGACCAGGCCGTCCAGCTTCACGGCGGGACGGGATACATGCACGGGACCGAGGTCGAGCGGCACTACCGCGACGCCCGGATCCTTCCGATCGGAGGAGGAGCCACCGAAGTGATGACCGACCTGGCCGCCAAGCTGTTGGGACTGGACAGATGACCGGGAACAGAGAAGCCCTCCTCGAGAAGATCGAGGCGCTCGACGCCGAGCACGCCAAGGCGGCGGCAGGGGGCGGGGAGAAGTACGTCGCCCGCCACAAGGCCCGCGGCAAGCTGCTCGCCCGCGAGCGGATCGAGCTGCTGCTCGACGAGGGCAGCCCGTTCCTGGAGACCCAGCCGCTGATCGGCTGGGGCAGCGACTTCCCGGTCGGTGGGTCGATCATCACCGGCATCGGCGTGGTCGAGGGCGTCGAGTGCATGATCGTCGCCAACGACCCGACGGTGAAGGGCGGGGCGCTCAACCCCTACTCCCTCAAGCGCTCCTTCCGGGCGGCCGAGATCGCGGAGAAGAACGGACTCCCGACGATCAACCTGACCGAGTCCGGTGGCGCCGATCTGCCCACTCAGAAGGACATCTTCATCCCGGGCGGTAAGGGCTTCCGCGACCTGACCCGGTCCTCCGCCCGCAAGCAGCCGACCATCTCGGTCGTCTTCGGCAATTCGACGGCCGGTGGTGCGTACGTCCCCGGCATGAGCGACTACGTGATCATGGTCAAGGAGGGCGCGAAGGTCTTCCTGGCCGGCCCGCCGTTGGTGAAGATGGCCACCGGTGAGGACACCGACGACGAGTCGCTGGGCGGCGCCGAGATGCACTCGCGCATCTCTGGTTCCTCCGACTTCCTCGCCGTCGACGAGCACGACGCGATCCGGCAGGCGCGCCGGGTCGTGGCCCGGCTCAACTGGCGCAAGCGGGGCCCGCTCCCGAAGGAGGTCTACGAGCCCGGACTGGATCCCGAGGGTCTGCTCGACCTGATCCCCACGGATCTGAAGGAGCCCTTCGATCCGCGCGAGGCGATCCTGCGGATCGTGGACGGGGTGCCGACGGATTCGGGGGTCTCGACAAGCTCGACCACCGCTCAGGCGTTCGACGAGTTCAAGCCGCTCTACGGGTCGAGCCTCTGCGTCGGCTGGGCGCGGCTGCACGGCTACGAGATCGGCATCCTCGCCAACGCCCGCGGCGTGCTCATGTCGGAGGAGGCCCAGAAGGCGGCGCAGTTCATCCAGCTCGCCAACCAGAAGGACACCCCGCTGCTGTTCCTGCACAACACCACCGGCTACATGGTCGGCACGGAGTACGAGCAGGGCGGCATCATCAAGCACGGTGCGCTGATGATCAACGCGGTCTCCAACTCCACCGTCCCGCACCTGACCGTGATCATGGGGGCGTCGTACGGCGCGGGGAACTACGGCATGAACGGCCGTGCGTACGACCCCCGCTTCCTCTTCACCTGGCCCTCGGCCAAGTCCGCCGTGATGGGGCCGGCCCAGCTGGCAGGGGTGATGGAGATCGTCGCCCGCGAGTCCGCCGAGAAGAAGGGCGAGGTCTTCGACGCCGAGGGGTTCAAGGGCGTCAAGGAGATGGTCGAGGGGATGGTCGAGGAGCAGTCGCTGCCGATGTTCCTCTCCGGCCTCGGGTACGACGACGGGGTCATCGACCCGCGCGACACCCGCACTGTCCTCGGCCTCTGCCTCTCCGCCATCGCGACCAAGGAGATCGAGGGGGCGATGAACTTTGGTGTCTTCCGGATGTGACGTCGCCGCCATAAGGACTGTTGCCTCGAGGGTGGTCTCGACAAGCTCGACCACCGTGGATCGGGGCTCGATGAACGGGATTGCCTCATGATCACCAGATTGCTCGTCGCCAACCGTGCCGAGATCGCCTCGCGCGTCTTCCGCACCGCCCGCAAGCTCGGGATCGAGACCGTCGCGGTCCACTCCGACGCCGACGCGGACCTGCCGTTCGTGGCCGAGGCGGACCATGCCGTACGCCTCCCGGGCAACGCCCCCACCGAGACCTACCTCCGCGCCGATCTCGTCATCGAGGCGGCCAAGGTGGCCGGTGCCGACGCGATCCATCCGGGTTACGGGTTCCTGTCGGAGAACGCCGACTTCGCCCGCGCCGTCGAGGCGGCCGGGCTGGTCTGGATCGGGCCGGCGCCCGAGTCGATCGAGCAGATGGGCTCGAAGATCGAGGCGAAGAAGATCATGGCCGCTGCCGGGGTCCCTGTCCTGGAGGCGCCGGCGTCGCCGGTCGAAACCGACCTGCCACTGCTGGTCAAGGCCTCCGCCGGCGGCGGTGGGCGCGGGATGCGGATCGTCCGCTCGCTGGACGCCCTCGCCGCTGAGATCGCCGCGGCCGAGGCCGAGGCCGCCTCGGCGTTCGGAGACGGGACCGTCTTCGTCGAGCCGTACGTCGAGGCCGGCCGCCACGTCGAGGTCCAGGTCGTCGGCGACGGCGCCGGCAACGTCGCCGTCTTCGGTGAGCGCGACTGCTCGGTGCAGCGCCGCCACCAGAAGGTCGTCGAGGAGTCCCCGGCGCCGCTGCTGCCGGATGCCGTCCGCTCGGCGCTCCACGAGGCGGCCCGGAACGCCGCGGCGGCGATCTCCTACCGCGGGGCCGGCACCGTCGAGTTCCTCTACGACGCCGCTTCGGAGCGGTTCTGGTTCCTGGAGATGAACACGCGGCTCCAGGTCGAGCACCCGGTCACCGAGCTGGTGCACGGGGTCGACCTGGTGGAGCTGCAGATCGCTGTCGCCGAGGGTGTCCCGGGGGTGGTCTCGACAAGCTCGACCACCGACGTGAACGGGCATGCGGTGGAGGTTCGGCTCTACGCCGAGGACCCGTCGGCGGACTACCAGCCGCAGTCGGGGACGCTGACGAAGCTGGAGGTCTCGACAAGCTCGACCACCGGTGGGACCGAGGTCCGGATCGACGCCGGCTACACCTCGGGCTCGGAGGTCAGCACGTTCTACGACGCGATGCTGGCGAAGGTGATCGTGCACGCGCCGACGCGCGAGGCGGCGATCCGGCGGCTGGTCGCGGTGCTGCGTACGGCCAAGATCCACGGCTTGGTGACCAACCGCGAGCAGTTGGTCGGGATCCTCGGCTCTGATGCGTTCCGCAGCGGCGAGGTCACCACCGCTCTGCTCGCGAAAGAAACTTTTCTTTCATCCGCCGAGGACCCCGGTGCCCCCGTGGCCGCCGCGATCGCCCTGGCCGAGGGGACCCGTCGTCCGGGCATCCCGGTCGCCTGGCGCAACGTCGTCAACCAACCCCAGCGGACCACGTTCGAGGACGGCTCGGAAGACGGGCGCGTCGTGGAGTGGTACGGCACCCGTGACGGCTACCGCGTCGACGGCTTCGAGGTCATCGAGGCAGGTCAGGAACGGGTCGTTCTCGAAAAGGACGGCCTGCGCACGACGTACGAGATCGCGGTCGACGGCGACCGGGTCGACGTCGACTCCGCGTTCGGCCACACCCCGCTGCGGAAGCGGCCGCGGTTCACCGACCCGGCAACACAGACCCAGCCCGGAAGCCTGCTGGCACCGATGCCGGGTTCGGTCGTCGACGTCCTGGCCGAGGCTGGCAGCCACGTCACCGAGGGCCAGCCGCTGCTGGTCCTGGAGGCGATGAAGATGCAGCACACGGTGACCGCGCCGACCGGCGGCGTACTCACCCAGATCAACGTCACACCAGGAACCCAGGTCGCCGCCGGCGAGGTGCTGGCCGTCGTAGAGGAGGCAGAATGACCACCGCATTCACAGAGCCCGAGGAGCGGACCGCGCTGCGTGGGGCGGTCGCGAAGCTGGCCGGGAAGTACGGTCACGACTTCGTCGCGAAGCAGGCCCGCGAGGGCGGCAAGATGACCGAGATGTGGCTCGAGATGGGCCGCAACGGGTTCCTCGGCGTCAACATCGCGGAGGAGTACGGCGGCGGTGGCGGAGGCATGAGCGACCTGGCGGCGGTGCTCGAGGAGGCCGCGACGGCCGGCGCCCCGCTTCTGATGATGGTCGTCAGCCCCGCGATCTGCGGCAGCATCATCGGCCGCTGCGGCACCGACGAGCAGAAGAAGCGCTGGCTGCCCGCGATCGCGGACGGCAGCCTGCTGATGGCGTTCGGGATCACCGAGGCCGACGCCGGCTCCAACTCCCACAAGATCACCACCACCGCCAAGCGTGACGGCGACGAGTGGGTCCTGAACGGCCAGAAGACGTTCATCTCCGGCGTCGACGAGGCCGACTCGGTCCTCATCGTCGCCCGTACGGAGGACGCCAAGACCGGCAAGCTCAAGCCCGCTCTCTTCGTGGTCCCGACCGACTCGGAGGGCTTCACCAAGCAGGTCATCCCGATGGCCTGGGAGGCGCCGGAGAAGCAGTTCACGCTCTTCATCGACGACGTACGTCTCCCTGCCGACGCCCTCGTCGGCGACGAGGACGGCGGCATCTGGCAGCTCTTCGCGGGGCTCAACCCCGAGCGGATCATGGGCGCAGCCCTCTCCTGCGGGATGGCCCGCTACGCGCTGGCGAAGGCGGTGGAGTACGCCGCCAACCGCTCGGTCTGGAAGGACGCCCCGATCGGCTCCCACCAGGGCATCGCGCACCCGCTGGCGAAGGTCAAGATCGAGCTGGAGCAGGCCCGCCTGCTGTGGCAGAAGGCCGCCGCGCTCTACGACGCCGGGGACGACGCAGGTGCCGGAGAGTACGCCAACATGGCCAAGTATGCCGCCGGCGAGGTCGCCTGCAACGCCACCGACGCCGCGGTCCACACCCACGGCGGCAACGGTCTGACGGTGGAGTACGGGCTGGCCAACCAGCTTGTCGCCGCCCGCCTGGGCCGGATCGCCCCGGTCAGCCGGGAGATGATCCTCAACTACATCGCCATGCACACGCTCGGACTCCCCAAGTCCTACTGAAACGTCGGTCGAGCCGCGAGCGCCAGCGAGCGTGTCGAGACCAACACAGTCGCGTGGGGTTTTTGTGTGGTCAACGCAGCCCCGAGCGGCGGCCGCCGCGCCGACCCCGGGGGCGTACTAATCTTCCGGGCCGT
>NZ_JBHVKJ010000085.1:9827-16159 GCF_042798275.1 Nocardioides sp. NPDC057767
GACCAACACAGTCGCTTGCTGTGTTGGTCTCGACACGCCTCCGCCTAGCGGCTCCGGCGGCTCGACCGACGGGTGCTACTTCTGCTTCGGCTCGGTGACGACGATCGTGCTGAGGATCTTGTCGGCGAAGGTCTGCCGCTTCTCGTCCCACAGCGGCCACAGGTAGCCGATGTAGCAGGCGAGCTGGTCGAGGTAGTGGACGAAGAAGCGTCCGATCGAGAACCACGTCCCGAGGACCTGGCCGTCGGCCTCCTTGACCACCTTGATGCCGAGGACGCCCTTGCCGATCGTGTAGCCGGTCTTGCCCTGCTTCAGGCCGTAGTTCCAGAACAGGAAGGCGAGACTCACCAGGAAGCCGATGAACATGACGAGCCCGCCGATGGCCATGAGCGCCCCGTTGGGCTCGCCGGCGGGCGTGTACATGCCGGTGTTCGGGTCGTACTCCGAGGCAGCGCCCGAGGCGGCCCCACCGATGAGCAGGCCGTAGCCGATCCAGAGCGGGATCGTGGCCACCGCACCGACGAGCCCGTCGATGATCGCGGCGCCGACGCGTGCGCCCCAGGAGGCGTACGGCGGGGTCGGGGCGCCGTAGCCGTAACCGGCCGCAGCGGCGCCGTAGCCGGCGGGAGCGGCAGGGGCGGCATAGCCGTAACCCGGCGCTGGAGGCGGCGGCGGAGCGCTGGGCTGACCGTAGGCCGGTGCGGGCGGCGGAGTCGGCGGCAGAGGCTGGCCGGAAGGGTCCTGCGGGGCGCCAGGAGGCGGGCCGTAGTTAGACATGGGCCCGAGTATGGCCACATCTCAACGTAAATGTCAGCGCACACGCCTGAGCGCTGGGGCTAAGAGCGAGGCTCCACGACGACCAGCGTGCCGACGATCTTGTCGGCGAAGGTCTGCCGCTTGTCGTCCCACAGCGGCCACAGGTAGCCGATCATGCAGAACGCGTCGAGGACGTGGAGCAGCTGTCGCACCAGCGCCACCGGGACGCCGGTCGTGGCCTGCGAATCGTGTCGCACCAGCTTGATGCCGACGACACCCTTGCCGATGGTGTAGCCGGAGCGGCCCTGCTTGACGACGTGGTTCCAGATCGCGAAGACGAGGCCGCCGACCCAGCCGGCCAGTGTCACCAGAAGCCCGAACGCGGTGACGAAGAAGCCGGACTCCTGCGCCAGCCCGCCGCCCACACCGGCGACCAGATAGAACGGCAACAGCAGGGCGGCGTCGATCAGGGCACCGCCGGCCCGACGGCCCCAGGTCGCGAGCGGCGGCCCGGCAGGGACGTACGACTGCTGCGCCCAGGGCGGGGCCTGGGGCTGCTCGCCCGGTCCACGAGCGGGGTCCTGCGGGGCGCCTGGCGGCGGCCCGGTCGGCGGGCCGAAGTTGGACATCTGGTGGGTCATCTCCTCGAGTGTGCTGACCTGCTGACCTGACCGACGTTCAATCTATCGGGTCAGGCAGGGGTTAGCCTGACCCTTGTGGCTGGAGCGGCGAAGGCAATGGATCGGGCTCAGCGCCGGTTCCCGCCGGTCGCGTTCCCGCTGGCTGTTCTCTACAAGTTCTGGGACGACCAGGGCAACAATCTCGCCGCGATCATCACCTACTACGCCTTCGTGGCCGTCTTCCCGATCCTGCTGCTCGCCTCCTCGATCCTCGGCTTCGTGCTCGAGGGCAACCCGGCCCTGCAGGAGGCGGTGCTCGACACGGCGCTGGCGCAGTTCCCGATCATCGGCGACCAGCTGGGCCGCAAAGAGCTCACCGGATCGACCGGCGCGATCATCGTCGGTGGCATCACCGCCCTCTACGGTGCGCTCGGGCTCGGCCTCTCGATGCAGAATGCCGTCAACACCGCCTGGTCGGTGCCGCGCAACAGCCGCCCCAACCCGATCCTGTTGCGGGTGCGGTCGCTCTTCATGCTCGCTGCCGGCGGTCTGGCCATCCTCTCGGTGACCGCGCTGTCGCTGGTGCTGAGCCGCACCGACTTCCTCGGGTTCAAGGCGGTCGACGTCGGCTACTGGCTGGTGATCCTCGGCACCGTAGTGATCGTCACCGGCATGCTCTGCGTCGTTTTCCGGATGGCCACCACCCGCGACCATTCCCTTGCGCACGCGCTACCGGGGGCGTTCACGTTCGGGTTGCTGTGGCAGGTGCTGCAGTACTTCGGCGCCGAGTTCGTCCAGCACGTGCTCGCGGCCACCCGCGGCATGAACCAGACCTTCGCACTGGTCCTCGGGCTGGTCGCCTTCCTCTACATCGCCGCGCTGATGGTGGTGCTCTCGATCGAGGTCAACGTCGTCTACTCCCGTCATCTGTGGCCGCGCGCGCTGCTCACCCTCTTCACCGACGACGTCGAGCTGACCGAGGCCGACCGCCGCGCCTACGCGAGCTATGCCCTCATGCAGCGCCACAAGGGCTTCGAGACGGTCGCGGTCACCTTCGACGGTCCCGACGGCAACACCCACGAGATCGTCATGGACCCCTCGTGGCTCCGCAAGACCGCCCGCCGGATCCGTCGCCGCGACGAGTTCAGCCGGCCGCTGCCGCCCACCACGCCGCCGCCCCCGGTGCCGCCGGGCAAGCTGCGCGCGGTGCCGCACCCCGACGACGGCGAGCGGACGCGACGTACGAATCCTTAGAGCTTTCGACGCAGCGGCACGAAGCGATACCAACCGTGGCTGCTCAGGCGCGCGGTGCCGGTCTCGTTGCGTTCGACCAGCATCATCAGGCCGGCGACGGGAACCACCATCCGGCCGGGCGCGGCGAGCTGGTCCATGAGCTCGCTCGGCAGCGCCTCGGCCTCGGCGGAGACGAGGATGCGATCGTACGAAGCCTCCTGGGGCCACCCGAGGACACCTTCCTCCGCCTGCTCGATGCGTGCCCACGGCTGATCGGTCGCCGCCAGGTTCCGGCGGCCGAACCTGACCAGGGTGGGCTCCAGCTCGACCCCGACGACGCTCCCCTCGGGACCGGTCAGGTGGGCGAGCAGCGCGGTCGTCCAGCCCGACCCGGAGCCGACGTCGAGCACCGTGTCACCCGGTTCGACCTGGAGAAGGTGGAGCATGTCGGCCACGGTCCGCGGCTGCGAGTTGGTCTGCCCGTGGCCGATCGGGAGCGGCTCGTCGAACCCCGCGAAGTCCCGCTCCTCAGGTGGGAGGAAACCCTCCCGAGGAATGGCGGAAAATGCATAGAGGACCGGGTCCACACCTCCAGTCAAGCACCGTAAGGTCTGCCCCATGACTGAGTCGCCCGAAACCAACGTTGAGCTCGTCCACCTCGATGTCGCCGATGGTGTCGCCACCATCACCCTCGACTCGCCGGCCAACCGCAACGCGCTCTCCCGCCAGCTCGTCACCGAGCTGTTCGAGGCGCTGCACGCGGCCGACAAGGACTCCTCGGTCAAGGCGGTCGTGCTCCAGGCGACGGGCACCGTCTTCTGCTCCGGAGCCGACCTCTCCGAGGCCGCGACGGTGCCGATGGAGGAGGGGACCCGCGGGATCGTACGTCTCCAGCGCACCATCGTCGCCCTGACCAAGCCGGTCGTGGCGAAGGTCCAGGGCCCCGTGCGCGCCGGCGGCCTCGGACTGGTGGCCGCCGCCGACATCGCGATCGCCGCCGACACCGTCTCCTTCGCGCTCACCGAGGTCCGGCTGGGCCTGGCCCCCGCCGCGATCTCCCTCTCGATCCTGCCCCGGATCGACGCCCGCGCCGCCTCCCGCTACTTCCTCACCGGTGACAAGTTCGACGCCGCCGAGGCTGCCCGGATCGGCATCCTGACTGCCGCCGTCCCGGCCGAGTCGCTCGACGACGAGGTCGCCGCGATCACCTCCTCGCTCCTCGAGGGCTCCCCTCAGGGCCTGCGCGAGACCAAGCGCCTCATGGTCCGCGGACTGGTCGAGCACATCGACGCCGGCGGCGAGGAGATGGCCGCCCTCTCCGCCCGCCTCTTCGGCTCCGACGAGGCCCGCGAGGCGATGACCGCCTTCCTGACCCGGAAGCGGTAGTCGACGGGTGGCGCCGGTGCCCGCGTTACCCCACGTCGGGGTAGAGTTGTCTCCTTGCCGTGCGCCATGGGGGGCGCACGGCGGGTGTGGATCTTTGGTAACGGGGGAACATCCAGTTGAACGACGAGCTGGCTGAGCGCGAGATCGCTCAGGAGCAGAGGTTCGTAGATCGTGTCTACCTCCAGCTGGGGGAGTCGGCGCGCGCTGCGCAGGAGCTGGCCAACGAGGGCCGCGACCGTGGGCGCCTGGGGCACGAGGGCGGGCTGGTCGAGCGCGACGCGTTCGCCTTCCAGGCGGCGCGACGGATCGCGCAGCTCGACGCTGCTCACGAGGGGCTGGTCTTCGGCCGTCTCGACCTCGACCCGGAGGTCGACCAGGAGCCGCGCTACGTCGGCCGCATCGGTCTGCGCGACGCCGAGCGCGACTCGCTGCTGATCGACTGGCGCGCGCCGGCGGCGGCGGTGTTCTACCAGGCCACCGCGGTGGAGCCGAAGTCGGTGATCCGGCGCCGGGTGCTCCGCTCCGAGGGGCAGAGCGTCATCGGTGTCGAGGACGAGCTGCTCGACGCCGAGGCTCTGGATCGCTCCGGCGCCGAGCTGCCGATCGTCGGCGAGGGTGCCCTCATCGCCCAGCTCAGCCGCGCCCGCGACCGCACCATGCACTCCATCGTCGCGACGATCCAGGCCGAGCAGGACAAGGCCATCAGGGCGCCCGGCAAGGGCGTCACGACCATCTCCGGCGGCCCCGGCGTGGGCAAGACCGTGGTGGCCCTCCACCGGGCCGCCTACCTGCTCTACACCGAGCGTCGCCGCTACGAGTCCGGTGGTGTCCTCATCGTCGGACCGTCGGGCGTCTTCATGCGCTACATCGAGCGCGTCCTGCCGAGCCTCGGTGAGACCGCGGTGGCGCTGCGTTCGCTGGGTGAGGTCGTGGACGGCGTACGCGCGACCTGGCACAACGACCCCGCCGTCGCCGACGTCAAGGGCTCGGCTCGGATGGCCGAGGTGCTGCGTCGGGCCTCGCGCCAGCAGGCGCCGGGCTCCCCCCGTGAGTTCAAGGTCTTCTACCGCGACGATTCGCTGCGACTGGACGGCAAGCGGCTCGGTGAGCTGCGCCGGCAGCTCATGAGCCAGGGCCGCCGCAACCAGCAGCTGCGTCGCGTACCCCAGATGCTCCTCGACATCCTCTGGCGTCAGGTACGCGGCGAGCGCGGCCGTGAGCGCGGCCGCGAGGTCTTCAACGACGAGATGCTCGACAACCCCGCCTTCCTCGAGTTCGCCGCCGCCTGGTGGCCGGCGCTGGAGGCGCGCGAGGTCCTCGGCTGGCTGCGTGAGCCCGAGTTCCTGGCCCGCGTGTCCGAGGGGATCCTGACGTACGACGAGCAGCAGCTGCTCCTCAAGTCGTGGGCCGGGCGCGGTCTGACCGACGCCGACCTGGCCATCGAGGACATCCCGCTGCTCGACGAGCTCCGTTACGCGATCGGCGACATCCCCGAGCAGGTCGCCGACGAGCGCGACGCCGACCAGAGCGGCATCGACATCGCCGAGCTGATGACCGCCTCCGACCGCGAGTTCTCCTCCGGCCGGGGCTGGCGCCCGCCGACCTACCGCATCGACGACGACCCGTTCGCCCACATCCTCATCGACGAGGCCCAGGACCTCACGCCGATGCAGTGGCGGATGGTCGGCCGCCGGGGACGTACGGCCTCGTGGACCATCGTCGGCGACCCCGCCCAGTCCTCGTGGCCGGTGGCGGCGGAGGCGGAGGAGGCGCGGGCCAAGGCGCTCGAGGGCAAGCCGGTCCACGCCTTCCACCTGTCCACGAACTACCGGAACTCGGCCGAGATCTACGCTTTCGCCGCCGCGTATGCCGAGCGGGTCGGTCTCGACGCCGACCTGCCCACCGCGGTGCGCTCCACCGGCGTCGAGCCGCGGGTCGTCGAGCACGCGGTCGACCTGGAGAAGGCGACCCGGGAGGCGGTCGGCGAGATCGCCGCCCAGGTCGGTGGCACCGTCGGCATCGTGGTCCCGGTCGCGCGCCGCTCCGAGGTCAACTCGTGGCTGGCGTCGTGGTCGGAGTTCGCGGCCGACGCTCCTTCGGCTGCTGCCTCTGCCGCCGACCCGACCTCGGTGCCCTCCGGCGAGGACCGCATCGTCGTCCTCACCGGTCTGGACACCAAGGGCCTCGAGTTCGACGGCATCGTCGTGGTCAGCCCCGACGAGATCGAGCGCGAGTCCGCCACCGGCCGCGCCACCCTCTACGTCGTCCTCACCCGCGCCACCCAGCTCCTGACCACCGTCTCCTGAGTCGAAGCCGCCGAGTCGGCCCGTCAAGACC
>NZ_JBHVKJ010000086.1:0-15564 GCF_042798275.1 Nocardioides sp. NPDC057767
GCCCATTTACTGGCGAGTAATGGGCAGTTCGCTACCGGACTACCCCTCCACCACCGCAGCGGCCGCCCTGCTCAACGTCAGGACGGCCGCTGTCGGGTCGGCTCAGCCCTTCACGGACCCAGCGGTGAGTCCACGGACGAAGTAGCGCTGCAGCGAGAAGAACACGAGCAGCGGCACCGTCATGGTGATGAACGCACCCGCGGTGAGCAGGTGCCACTCCTGGCCCTTGTCGCCGATCAGGTCACGCAGCGTGATCGTGACCACCTCGTTGTCACCCGCCCCGAGGAAGATCAGCGCGACGAGGAGGTCGTTCCAGACCCAGAGGAACTGGAAGATCGCGAACGCTGCCAGCGCGGGCACCGACATCGGCACGATCAGCTTCCAGAAGGTCTGGAAGTGGGACGCCCCGTCGATCTCGGCCGACTCGATGATCTCGTGGGGCAGACTCGACATGTAGTTGCGCAGGATGTAGACCGCCAGGGGCATCCCGAACCCGGTGTGGGCCAGCCACACCGCGAGGAAGGTGCCGTTGAGGTCGTAGTCGCTGAACAGGTTGAGCAGGGGCACGAACGCCACCTGCAACGGCACGACCAGCAGCCCGACGATCAGCATGAACAGCACGTTGCGTCCCCAGAACCGCATGAACGTGAACGCGTACGCAGCAAACGCAGCGATCATGATCGGCAGCAGCGTCGCCGGGACCGAGACGACGATCGAGTTCACGAACGCGTTGGCCATCCCGCTCTCGAGGACCTGGGAGTAGCTGTCCAGGGTCCACTGGGAGAACGGGTCGGTGATGACCGTCCACCAGCCCGACGTCTTGACGTCGGCCTCGTCGCGGAACGACGAGACCAGCAGTCCGAGGGTCGGGATGAACCAGAGGACGCACAGCAGGGTGATGGCGACACGGACAGCGAGGCCGCCCAGGGTGAGTTGCTTCATCAGCGGGCCTCCTGCTTCTTGAACTGGCGCATCTGGTAGATCATCACCGGGATCACCGCGATCATCAGGACGACCACGACCGCCGCCGCCCGACCGGCGTCACCGAACTCGAAGAGCTCGACGAAGAAGGTGTTGGCCAGCACCGAGGTGCCGGACCGACCACCGGTCATGACGTAGACGATGTCGAAGACCTTCAGGACCAGGATGAGGATGGTCACGAAGACCACGATCACCGTCGGCCAGATCTGCGGCACGACGACCTTGAAGAAGATCTGGACCTCGCTGGCCCCGTCGATGCGGGCGGCCTCGACGGTGTCGTCGGGGACGCCCTTGATCGCCGAGGAGAGCAGCACCATCGCGAACCCGGCCTGCAGCCAGACCATGATGACGATCAGGAGCAGGTCGTTGAGGCTGCCGGTCTGGATCCGGAGCCAGGCGACCGGCTCGAAACCGAGGCTCGTCGAGATCGCCGAGAGGAGCCCGATCTGCTTGTCCCCCTGCGCGAACCGGGTCGCGTAGACGAAGCCCCAGATCGTGCTCGCCCCGACGAAGCTGATCGCCATCGGCATGAAGATGACCGACTTCGCGATCCGCTCCGGCAGGGCCTTGAGCCGGTCGGCCAGCACCGCCACGAGCAGGCCGACGATGACGCTGCCGGCCGGGACGATGAGGATCCAGAGCAGGTTGTTGAACAACGTGCCGAGGAACTCCTTGTCCTGGAACAGGTCGGCGTAGTTCTGGAAGCCCACCCAGTTGATGCTGTTGGCATCGGCGAAGCTGAAGATCACCGTCATCAGGGCCGGGTAGATCAGGAAGACGGTCACCACCAGGACGGCCGGGCCGACGAAGACGTACGGCTTGATCCGCCTGTCCCACTTGCCGGGGAGCAGCCCCACCAGGAAGTTGAGCACCCAGTAGAGAGCGGCGGTGCCGCCGACCCCCAGGACGATCGCGACCAGGCCGTTGACGATCTTCAGGAAAGGATCATCGCTCATCCTCGCCAGCTCTCCTCGATCGCGTCCGCAGCCTCCTGAGCGCTCTTCTCACCTCCGACGTAGGCGTTCATCTCGCTCCAGAACGTGCCGGCGCCGACCTGCGCGGGCATCAGGTCCGAACCGTCGAAGCGGAAGGTGTCGGCGTCCTGCAGCAGGGTCGCGATCTCCCCGAACATCGGGTCGGCGTAGTTGGAGTTGTCGAACTCCGTGCTCGGCGAGAGCCAGCCGCCGGCCTTGGCCCACTCGGCACCGAAGTCGGGCGAGGCGAAGAACTCCATCAGCTCGACCACGTCGGTGTCGTTGGTGAAGGCGGTCGCCATGTCACCGGCACCGAGCACCGGGGTGCCCTCGAAACCGCCCTCCATGTCGCCCGGAAGCGCGAAGACGTTGACGTTGCCGGCCAGGTCCTGCTGGACGTCCTTCGGGAAGAACGTGGTGATGAAGTTGGCCTGGCGGTGCATCTGGCAGCCCGGCGGGTCGGTGAACAGCGGCAGCGGCGAGTCACCGAAGGGCTCGCTCAGAGTGCCGTCGGCCCCGCCGCGTACGTTCTTCGGCTTGTTGATGATCTCGCCCATGGTCTCGATCGCCTGGACGATCTTCGGGTCGTTGAACGGGACCTCGTGGTTGGTCCAGTCGTCGTAGAACTCCGGGCCCTCCTGGCGCAGGACGATCTCCTCGACCCAGTCGGTGTAGACCCACCCGGTGTCGGCGCCAGCCTCGGCACCGAAGCACCACGGGGTCTGGCCCTTGGCGATGATGTCGTCCTGGAGCGACATCAGCTCGTCCCACGTCGTCGGCGTCTTGTAGCCGGACTCCTCGAAGTTCTTCGGGGTCCAGACCAGCGACTTCATCGAGACCCGGATCGGGACACCATAGGTCTTGTCGTCGATCTCGACCGAGTCCATCAGGCCCGGGACCATCGCGTCGTCGAGCTTGTCGACGTCGATGAGGTCGTCGAGCGGAAGCGTGTCGCCCGACTCGGTCAGGTCACCGACCAGACCGGGCTGCGGGAAGAGCGCGATGTCGGGGGCATCGTTTCCGTTGACCTTGGTGCGGATCTCGGTCGTGAAGTCGGTGGACGGGGTGTAGGTGACCTTGATCCCCGTCTCGTCGGTGAACGTCTTGAGTGCCGCGTTGAGACCCACGGCCTCGCCCTCGGGAATGGCACCGAGGATCTGGATGCTGCCGTCTCCCTCTTCGGTGTCGCCGGCATCGTTGCTGCCGCCGCCACCCGGCACACCACAGCCGGTCGCGACGAGCAGGCCTGCGGTTGCTGCTCCGATTTGCCACTTGCGCACGTGCATTGGAATTGCACCCTCCATCGTCGTTTGATCCACGGAGTCGTGCCACGCAGGCCGCGTCGGGTCCACGAGGCAGCGCCTCGTTATGTGATCTCCGTAACACTAGTCGCTACGGTCCATCGATGTCCCGGACAAATTGTCGAACATTCACCCGAGAACGCGCAGGACCATACCTGTCGGACGCTCGGGCGTTACGGAGACCCGCCAGCGCGGAGTGGCTCCGGAGGCCGAGGTAGGCCAGAATCAGCGCCCAAATGAACTATCCCCGCTCTCCCCAGCACGGGCCCCCGGGGCCCCATCACCAGCCTCCCCGCGACCCGCTGGCCGTGGCCGGCCGACTGGCGGCCGCCATCTGCTCGATCCTCTTCTGGCTGATCGGCGCGATCGCCCTGATCGCGGCCGTGATCGGCGTCTTCCGGACCTTCGGCGGCGACCTGACCTGGCGTTCGGTCGGGATCTGGACCGTCGCCGGCATCGGCTGCCTCGCGTTCTCCTGGATCATCGCCGCGCTCGGCCGGATCGGACTCGACGACGAGCCGATCGGGTCCTGGCGCACAGCCCCGTTCGAGCTGGCGCGGATCCTCTACCGCAACAGATGACATCAGGCCGTACGCAGCATCTCGGGCGAGCTGCGTACGGCCTGGTGTCGTGGGGTCTAGGCGAGCGCCTTCCCGCCCTCCACAGCGGACGGGGTGGCGGCGTGGTCGTCGACCATCGTGGTCTCGTCGAACGGGTCCTGACCAGCCAGGACACGGTCGAGCTGAGTGTGGTCGACGGTCTTGGTCCAGTGGCCGACCAGGACGGTGGCGACCGAGTTGCCGGCGAAGTTGGTCAGCGCACGGGCCTCGGACATGAACCGGTCGATGCCCACGATCAGGCCCACGCCGTCCACCATCTCCGGGCGGTGCGACTGGAGACCGCCGGCCAGGGTCGCGAGGCCGGCGCCGGTGACACCGGCGGCGCCCTTGGAGGCGATCATCATGAACAGCAGCAGACCGATCTGCTCACCGATGCTCAGCGGGTCGCCCATCGCGTCCGCGATGAAGATCGAGGCCATCGTCAGGTAGATCGCGGTGCCGTCCAGGTTGAACGAGTAGCCGGTCGGGACGACCACACCGACGGTCGCCTTCTCGACGCCCGCGTGCTCCATCTTCGCGATCAGGCGCGGGAGGGCGGACTCCGAGGAGCTGGTCGAGAGGATGAGCAGGAACTCGCGGCCGAGGTACTTGAGCAGCTTGAACAGGTTCACCCCGGTGGCCAGCTTGAGCAGCACGCCGAGGATGACGAAGACGAAGATCGCGCAGGTGATGTAGAAGGCGATCATGATGACCGCGAGGCTCTTGAGCGCGTCGATGCCGGTCTCGCCCACGACACCGGCGATGGCACCGAAGGCACCGACCGGGGCGGCCCACATGATCATCGCGAGCACCCGGAAGATCAGCTTCTGGATCCAGGTGATCGCGTTGAGGATCGGCTTGCCCGACTCCCCCATCCGCTGCAGCGCGAAGCCGACCAGCAGCGCGACGAGCAGGGTCTGCAGCACGACACCGGAGGTCAGCGCCGAGAAGAGCGAGGTCGGGATGATGCTGAGCAGGAAGTCGGTCGTGCTCGCGTGTCCCTCCGAGGCCGCCTCCTGGCCCGCGCTGGACGCGTCCGAGCTCAGCTGGAGGCCGGTGCCCGGGTCGATGATGTTGCCGACGACGACACCGATCGCCAGGGCGACCGTGGACATCACGATGAAGTAGACCAGCGCCAGCCCGCCGACCTTGCCGACCTTGGCTGCGTTGGCGACCGAGCCGACGCCGATCACCAGGGTGCAGAAGATGATCGGCTGGATCATCATCTTGATCAGGTTCACGAACGCGGTCCCGATCGGCTTCAGCTCGACGGCGAAGCCCGGAGCGATCAGCCCGACCAGGATGCCGAGGACCACCGCGGCGATCACCGCGATGTAGAGATAGTGGGTCCGGTCCTTCGTCGGTGGTGTCCCTGTCGTGGTCGTACTCATCGTTCCTCCTGGTCCGGTCTGTGTCCGCGCCCGTCTGGGGCAACCTCGGCAACTCTGCGGCAGAAAGTGACGACCGTCACTGTTGTGTTCGTTGTGTTCGTGGCTGCCGTCACAACCACGTCGCCGGGGTGGGCCAGAATGAGGTGGTGCTCCGCGTCCGCCCGCTCCGCTCCCGCGCCATCCGGGATCGCCCGGTGGCTCAGCAGGTGCTGCTCCTCCAGTTCGGCACGGTGCTGCTGCTCGTCGTCACCGGCATCCTGATGGCCTCCTACGACGCGCGTCGCGACTCCTACAGCCGAGCCACCCAACGCGCGGTCGCCGTGGCCCAGACCGTCGCCGACTCCCCCGCCGTGCGCACGGCCCTGCGCGGCGAGGACCCGACAACGACCCTCCAGCCCTGGACCGAGGAGGTCCGTCGCGACACCGACACCGACTTCGTCGTGGTGATGGACCTGGACCGCACCCGCTACACCCACACCGAC
Source organism: Nocardioides sp. NPDC057767 (assembly GCF_042798275.1). Lineage (NCBI taxonomy): Bacteria > Bacillati > Actinomycetota > Actinomycetes > Propionibacteriales > Nocardioidaceae > Nocardioides > Nocardioides sp. NPDC057767. The sequence continues at coordinate 5,729 of NZ_JBHVKJ010000086.1, forward strand.
CCGGATCAGATCGGCGGGAGGTTCGTCGGCGACCTCGGCGGTGCGCCGGAGGGCGAGGTCTTCACCCAGCAGTACACCGGCACCCTCGGCCCGTCGGTCCGTTCGGTGGTGCCGGTCGAGGACGGCGACGAGATCATCGCGCTCGTCTCCGTCGGCATCACGGTCAGCGACATCAACCGCGGCCTCAAGCGCGACGTCCGGATCGTGCTGCTCTTCGGCGGGCTCGTGCTGATCGCCGGGCTGACCGGTGCCTGGCTGCTGAGCCGACGCCTGCACCGACTGACCCACGGCCTGGGCGAGCGCGAGCTGGCCCGGATGTACGAGTACTACTCCGCCGTCCTCCATTCCGTACGCGAGGGGCTCCTCCTGCTCGATGGCGAGGGGCGGGTGCAGCTCGTCAACGACGAGGCCCGGCGGCTGCTGGCCCTGCCGGAGGACGTGGTCGGCACCCGGATCGAGGAGCTCGGCCTGGCGCCAGGCCTGGTCGCCGCCGCCCGCGGCCGCACCGCCGAGTCCGACGACCTCTATCTGGCCGGCGAGCGGATCCTCGTCGTCTCCGCGGCACCGGCCCGCTGGGACGGCCGAGACGTCGGCTCCGTGGTGACCCTGCGCGACCACACCGAGCTGCGCTCGGTGACCGGCGAGCTCGACGTCGTACGCCGCCTCACCGAGTCCCTCCGATCGCAGAACCACGAGGCGGCCAACCGGCTGCACACCGTGGTGTCTCTCATCGAGATGGGCCGGTCGGCGGAGGCGGTGGAGTTCGCCACCGAGGAGCTGCAGGTCGCCCAGCTCCTCACCGACCAGGTCGTCGGCGCGGTCGAGGACCCTGTCGTCGCGGCGCTCCTGCTCGGGAAGTCGGCCGAGGCCGCCGAGCAGGGGGTCGAGTTCCGGATCGTCGGAGAGCTGCCGCCGGGCACGGGCATCCCGCCACGCGATCTGGTGACGGTGCTGGGCAACCTGGTCGACAACGCCTTCGACGCCGTCTCCGGCTTCGAGTCCCGTCAGGTCGAGGTGCACCTCACCGGTGACGACCACACCCTGACGGTCCGCGTGGGCGACAGCGGTCCCGGTCTGGAGGACACCGCGGCGGCGCGCGTCCTCGACCGCGGGTGGACGACCAAGGCCGAGCCAGGCACCGGCCGTGGCCTCGGCCTCGCGCTGGTCGGCCAGGTCGCCCGGCGCCACGGCGGCGAGGTCCTCGTCGGCCGCTCCCACCTCGGCGGAGCCGAGTTCACGGTCACCCTCGACACGGAGGTCTCGGAATGAGTGTGCGGGTCCTGGTCGTCGAGGACGAGGCGCTGGCCGCCGAGGCCCATGCGGCGTACGTCGGGAGGGTTCCGGGCTTCGCCCTGGCCGGGATCGCGCGGTCGGCACGGGAGGCGGTCAGGGCGCTCGACGCCGCCCGGGACGCCGGTGCTCCCGTCGACCTGATCCTGCTCGACATGAACCTGCCCGACGGGCACGGGCTCGGGCTGCTCAGCCGGCTCCGCACCGCCGGGCATCTGTGCGACGTGATCGCGGTGACGGCCGCACGGGACACGAAGGTGGTGCGGCAGGCCGTCGTGCAGGGCGTGGTGCTCTACCTGCTCAAGCCGTTCACGTTCGCGACCTTCCGGGCCAAGCTCGAGCAGTACGCCGATTACCGGGCGCGGCTGGAGGCGGCCCCGGAAGAGGTCGTCCAGGACGAGGTCGACCAGCTCCTGGGGTCGCTGCGGCCCACCGGAAGCACGCCGCTGCCCAAGGGCATGAGCGCAGAGACGCTGCGGGCCGTGACGGCCGCGCTGCGCGAGGCCGAGGGCGACCTGTCCGCGAGCGAGGTCGCGGCGGTGGTCGGTGCGTCGCGGGTGACCGCGCGACGCTACCTGGAGCATCTCGCCGACAAGGGCCTGGCCGCGCGCGGGGTCCGTTACGGGCCCAGCGGGGGCCGTCCCGAGGTCAGCTACTCCTGGAGCTAGGCCGGCGCGGTAAATGGTTCGCGCGCGGGGTCTGTCGCCGGGCAGAGTCGATGCCCATGACGACCAGCGATCTGTGGAGCCGGGAAGCTGCCGAGCGCTACGACGACCCCGACGACTGGGTCAACTCGCCCGAGGTGACCGGGCCTGTCGCCCACTTCCTCGCCGAGGTCGCCGACGGTGGCCCGGCGCTCGAGCTCGCCATCGGGACGGGCCGGATCGGCGTACCTCTGCGGGAGCTGGGGGTGCCGGTCACGGGCATCGAGCTCTCCCAGCCGATGGTCGACGTCCTGCGGCGCAAGGTCACCGCGGAGGAGATCCCGGTCGTGGTCGGCGACATGGCCACGGCCGAGGCGCCCGGGGCCGGGACGTACTCCTTGGTCTATCTGGTCTTCAACACCATCGGGAACCTGCGTACGCAGGAGGAGCAGGTCGCCTGCTTCGCCAACGCCGCTCGCCATCTGGCCCCAGGAGGCCGCTTCGTGGTCGAGGTCGGCGTGCCCGGGCTGCGGCGGCTACCGCCGGGAAGCCCCGCGATCCCGTTCGACGTGTCCCCCGGACACCTGGGGTTCGACACCTACGACCTGGTCACCCAGCAGGCGATCTCGCACCACTACACCCGTGAGGCCGACGGCCGCTTCCGCTACGGGCAGCACAACTTCCGCTTCGTCTGGCCCTCCGAGCTCGACCTGATGGCCCGACTTGCCGGGATGACGCCGGAGGCGAGGTACGCCGGCTGGGACCGCTCCGAGTTCACCGGCGAGTCCACGAGTCACGTGTCGCTCTGGCGCAGGCCGGAGTAGCGCTGGAACTCCCAGGCGAGCCGGATCGCCTCCCGGACGGCTTCGCCGGCGGCGCGGTCGAGGTATGCCTCGATCTTGTGATGCGCCTCGAGCCTCGGCGGGATTCCGAAGGCGTCCGGCCAGCGTTCGATCAGCTCCTCACGGCGCTCGACCGGAACCCTGACGAGCAGCGTCGTCGGGTCGACGAGCCTGGCGACCAACCGGTCGTGGACGTACCAGCCGCGCGGTCTGTGGCGGCAACCGTCCAGGGTGGAGACGTAGGCGTCGACCTCGTCGGGGGTCATACTGCTGGAGCGTACGCCGCCAGCTCGGCACGGCCGAGCGGGCGGACGTCGGGGCGGTGAGACGGACCGATCCTAGGAAACCGGCCACAGCCCGATGTCGGCGGCGAAGCGGCCGGTGATCCGCTCGATCGCCCCGCCTTCACCGAGCAGGGTCGCGGTCTCCTCAGGGGACGCTCCGCCGTTCTCGCTGAGGGTCACGAGCCGCGTCAGATCCACGGCCAGCGACGGCTCGATCTCGCCCCAGCGCGCCGCCGCGGCGGAGCGATCGGTGGTCCAGGTGCCGTCGTGGACGCTCACCAGGCCCGCGACGGCGAGCAGCGTCTTGCGGGCGATCCGGCGCGACAGGGAGCCCGCGTCGTCGCGGCCGAGGGCGCTCCGCCATCTGCTCAGCAGCAGGCCGATGTCGCCGTTGAACCCGCGGGCGGCACGGGCGTCCGCGGGGAACCCGGGCAGCGCGGCGCCCGGGTCGGGTCCGGCGAGATGGAGGCAGTAGTGGCGAAGGAAGACCCTGTTGCCGTACGCCTCGTCCCCCTCGCCCACGTAGTCGTCCGACATCACCGGGGCGATCTCCACGCCGCGGCAGACCTCGGTGAACGTATCCGAGGCGGCCGCGCCGATCGCGGAGGCGTCCGCGGCCGGGAGGCCGATCGTCAGCAGGTCGACGTCGGAGGTGGGTGCGGTGGCAGTGCCGTTGGCGACCGACCCGTAGGCATAGACCGAAACCTCCGGGGCGACCCGCCCGAGGACGTACGCCAGGACCGGCTCGTACAAGGACGGCACTCGGTCGCGGCGCACGCCCGTGACGACCATGCCGTCGGCGGTCAGGCCCTCGCGCGGGTCGGCCACAGCTGTCAGGTGAGGCGCAGGGCCATCTTCGACTCGGTGCGCGGGTCGCCCTCGGGGAAGGGCTGGACGTCACCGGTGGGCTCGAAGCCGATCCGCTCGTAGAGGCGGCGGCCGGACTCGTTGCCGTCGACGACCCACAGCGTCAGCACGGTGGCGCCGTCGCGGCGGGCCCAGTCGGCGACACCGTGGACGAGCGCCTCGGCGAGGCCGTGGCCACGAGCATCGGGCGCCAGCCACATCGAGATCATGTGGTGCTCGTCGTCGTGGATGATCCCGGCCGCGAGCCCGGACGGCTTGTCGCCGACCCAGGCGATCACGGCGGCGCCGGACGCCGCCCACAGCCGCCAGCGCTCGTCGGGCCAGGCAGCGACCTCCTCGTAGGAGGCCCAGTAGGCCTCCGGGGTGTCCTGCAGAGCGGCCAGGCGCACCTGCTTGAGCGCCGGCCACTCGTCCTCGACGACGACGCGCACCTCCGCCGTCGGGACCACCTTGTCAGGGGTCCCGACGCCGGGAAGTGAGCTGGGCCTCCTAGGGGCACTCATGCCGTCACGCCAGGTCGAGACCGGGGTACAGCGGGAACTTCGCGAGCAGCTCCGCCGCGGCGGCCTTGGTGTTGTCGGCGACGCCGTCCTCGATGGCGTAGGAGGCCTTGGACGGGCCGCCGGCCTTGGTGGTGCCCGGGGTCGTCTTGGCGAGGACGTCGACGATGAGCTCGGCGACGCGGTCGAACTCGTCGGCGCCGAAGCCGCGGGTGGTCAGGGCCGGGGTGCCGAGGCGGATGCCCGAGGTGTACCAAGCACCGTTGGGGTCGGCCGGGACCGAGTTGCGGTTGGTGACCACGCCGGAGTCGAGCAGCGCCGACTCGGCCTGGCGACCGGTGAGACCGAAGCTCGTCACGTCCAGCAGGACGAGGTGGTTGTCGGTGCCGCCGGTGACCAGCTTGGCGCCGCGCTTGAGGAAGCCCTCGGCGAGCGACTTGGCGTTGTCGGCGACCTGCTGGGCGTAGGTCTGGAAGCTCTCCTGCTTCGCCTCGGCGAAGGCGACGGCCTTCGCGGCCATGACGTGGCTGAGCGGGCCACCGAGGACCATCGGGCAACCGCGGTCGACGCTCGGGGCGTACTCCTCCGTGGCCAGGATGAACCCACCGCGCGGGCCGCGCAGCGACTTGTGGGACGTCGAGGTGACGACGTGGGCGTAGGGAACCGGGTTCTCCTCGCCCTGGAAGACCTTGCCGGCGACGAGCCCGGCGAAGTGGGCCATGTCCACCATCAGGGTGGCGCCGACCTCGTCGGCGATCTCGCGCATCTTGGCGAAGTTCACCCGGCGCGGGTAGGCGGAGTAGCCGGCCACGATGACCAGCGGCTGGAACTCCTTGGCCTTGGCACGCAGCGCGTCGTAGTCGAGCAGCCCGGTCTCAGGGTCGGTGCCGTACTGGTTCTGGTGGAACATCTTGCCCGAGATGTTCGGGCGGAAGCCGTGGGTGAGGTGGCCACCGGCGTCCAGGCTCATGCCGAGCAGGCGCTGGTTGCCGAGCTCGGCACGCAGCGTCTCCCAGTCGGCCTCGGAGAGCTCGTTCATGTTCTTGACGGCCATCTTCTCCAGCCACGGGCCCTCGACCCGGTGGGCGAGGATGGCCCAGTAGGCGGTGAGGTTGGCGTCGATGCCGGAGTGGGGCTGCACGTAGGCGTACTCGGCGCCGAAGAGCTCCTTGGCGTGATCGGCGGCGATCTGCTCGACGGTGTCGACGTTCTGGCAGCCGGCGTAGAAGCGGTGGCCGACGGTGCCCTCGGCGTACTTGTCGGAGAACCAGGTGCCCATCGTCATCAGCGTGGCGGGGCTCGCGTAGTTCTCGCTCGCGATCAGCTTGAGGCTGGCGCGCTGGTCAGCGAGCTCCTGCTTGGTCGCCTCGGCGATGCGGGGCTCCACGGAGGCGATGACCTCGAGGGCTTGGTTGTAGGCAGAACTCGTCAAGGCGGACAGATCGCTCATGGGTCACAGCGTAGTCAGCCGCGCGGACGAGAGCAGCATCGTGGTCGCCCGGTGGGTTGCGTACGTCCCCTATCACCGCCCCCGGGAATGGGATGCCACTCAACCGAGTTAAGAGACCGTGACCAGATGGTGACCTCGGCCACATCGCCCGCGTGAATAAGCGGGAACGTCCCACATAACGGACCGATGTCTCATATACCGGGATTCCAGATTGCACACGGGCCGTCCGCTACCTGAGACTCCTTGACATGGTCACTGCTGCAACACATGCGCACCTCGTGGTTCGACGCCACGTGGACTATTGCCGCATCCGCAGCTCGATCTGTTGGCGCCACTGACGCCCAGCGCTCCGCATCCCACCGCGTCGAGCCGCTGGCCCGCCGCCCGACAGACATCCCGGGCGCCCGCCGCGAGCACGTCCCTGCTCCGCCGTGCGTCCACGACCGACGCAAAGGTTTCTCTGACATGAGCGACAACCGGTTTCAGGCCAAGCGCGCCACCCGGACCGAGATCCCCCGGCCCAAGAAGGGCGAGGGTCAGTGGGCCCTCGGCTACACCGAGCCGCTGAACAAGAACGAGGAGTCGAAGAAGAACGACGACCCGCTCAACGTTCGCGACCGGATCCTCTACACCTACTCCAAGCGCGGGTTCGACTCGATCGACCCGGCCGACATGCGCGGCCGCTTCCGGTGGTTCGGCCTCTACACCCAGCGCAAGCCCGGGATCGACGGCGGCAAGACCGCCATCCTCGAGGAAGAGGAGCTCGACGACCGCTACTTCATGATGCGGGTCCGCTCCGACGGCAAGCTCCTCTCCCCCGCCGCGGTGCGCACGCTCGGTCAGATCGGCGTCGACTTCGCCCGGGACACCGCTGACATCACCGACCGCGAGAACATCCAGTACCACTGGATCGAGATCGAGAACGTCCCGGAGATCTGGTCGCGCCTGGAGGAGGTCGGGCTGCACTCGACCGAGGCCTGCGGTGACTCGCCGCGTCCGTTCCTGGGCTCGCCGGTCGCCGGCGTCGCCGCCGACGAGATCATCGACGGCACCTCGGCGCTGCGCGAGATCGAGTCGCGCTACCTGGGCGACCCCGCCTTCTCGAACTTCCCGCGCAAGTTCAAGACCGCGCTGACCGGTCACCCCTCGCACGACGTGGCCCCCGAGATCAACGACGTCGCCTTCGTCGGCACCGTCCACCCCGAGCACGGCCCCGGCTTCGACGTCTGGGTCGGTGGCGGCCTGTCCACCAACCCGCGCCTGGCCGAGAAGCTCGGCGTGTGGGTGCCGCTCGAGGAGGTTGCCGACGTGTGGGCCGGAGTGGCCGGCATCTTCCGCGACTACGGCTACCGCCGGCTGCGCTCGCGGGCGCGGCTGAAGTTCCTGGTCGCCGACTGGGGTGTCGAGAAGTTCCGGGAGGTGCTCGAGAACGAGTACCTCGACCGCCAGCTCGTCTCCCACCCCTCCCCCGAGTCGCCGCTGGGTCACCGCGACCACATCGGCATCCACGACCAGAAGGATGGGAAGAAGTACGTCGGGGTCGCCCCGATCGCCGGCCGCATCTCCGGCACCCACCTGGTCGAGCTCGCCGGCGTGCTGGAGAAGTTCGGCGTCGAGGGTGCCCGGCTCACGCCGTACCAGAAGATCGTGCTCATCGGTGTCTCGCCGGAGGTCGTCGAGGACCTGGTCGCCGACCTGGACGCCATCGGCTTCTCGGCCCGGCCCTCCAACTGGCGCCAGAACACGATGGCCTGCACCGGAATCGAGTTCTGCAAGCTCGCGATCGTGGACACCAAGGACCGCGCCCGCGACCTGATCGCCTCGCTCGAGTCGAGGTTCCCCGAGCTCGACGCCTCCATCACCGTCAACGTCAACGGGTGCCCCAACGCCTGCGCCCGCACGCAGGTCGCCGACATCGGGCTCAAGGGCCAGCTGGTCCTCGACGACGACGGCAACCAGGTCGAGGGCTTCCAGGTGCACCTGGGCGGCGCGACCGGGCTGACCGCCAACTTCGGCCGCAAGCTGCGGGCCCACAAGGTCACTTCGGCCGGGCTCGACGACTACATCTCCGCGCTGGTGGTCAACTACCTGGCCGACCGGACCGACGGCGAGACGTTCTCGGCCTGGACCGCTCGGGCCGACGAGGTGCTGCTGCGCGGCGAGAAGACCCTGACGGAGGTGCCCGCATGAGCGAGCGCGCCGGGACGCCGTTCCACTGCCCCTTCTGCGGGGAGACCGATCTGTGGCCGCACGAGGCCGCACACGGTTCCTGGGAGTGCCGCGCCTGCCTGCGAGCCTTCCAGCTGAAGTCGTTGGGACAGATCTCTCGGACCGCTACGAAGGAGGCGCACGCATGAGCGTCAGCACAGCAGCCGCCCGGGCCAACCGCGGGGTTGACACCGATGGCCGCAGCCCCGAGGAGCTGCGCGAGATCGTCTCCCACTGGGGAGCCGAGCTCGAGCTCGCCCCGGCCGAGACGATCATCGAGTGGGCCGCCGCCACCTTCGGCGAGCGGTTCGCGATCACGTCCTCGATGGGTGACGCGGTCCTCGCACACCTGGCCTCCAAGGTCGTGCCCGGGATCGATGTGGTCTTCCTCGACACCGGCTACCACTTCATCGAGACGATCGGCACCCGCGACGCGGTCGCGGCGACGATGCCGGTCAACCTGCTGACGATCACGCCGGTGCAGAGCGTGGCCGAGCAGGACGCGGAGTACGGCAAGGACCTCTACCGGACCGACCCCGACCTGTGCTGCGCGCTGCGCAAGGTCAAGCCGCTGGCCGACTCGCTCGCCTCCTACGACGCCTGGGCCACCGGCCTGCGCCGCGCGGAGACGAAGAACCGGGTCATCGCCCCGGTCATCGGCTGGGACGCCAAGCGCCAGAAGGTCAAGGTCTCGCCGATGGCGCGATGGTCCGACGAGCAGGTCGAGCGATATATCGAGGACAACGGAGTGCTCGTGAACCCGCTCGTCTATGACGGGTATCCCTCGATCGGCTGCGCGCCGTGCACCCGCCGGGTCGCCCCCGGCGAGGACCCGCGCAGCGGGCGATGGGCCGGCACCGGCAAGACCGAGTGCGGCATCCACGCCTGACCCGCTCCATCACAGACTTTCCGACTTTCCCTGCAACACCCGAAGGATGAAGACAATGGCAGCTCCCGCTCTGGTAGCCCTGGCTCACGGCAGCCGCGATCCGCAGTCCGCCGCGACCATCAACGCCCTCGTGGCCGAGGTACGCGCCCTGCGCCCCGACCTCCGCATCGAAGCCGCCTTCCTCGACCACTCCCGGCCGCGTTTCCAGGCCGTCATCGACAAGCTGGTCAAGGCCGGCCACGACGAGATCGTCGTCGTGCCGCTGCTGCTGACCGAGGCGTTCCACGCCCGCGTCGACGTACCCTCGGTCATCGCCGAGGCCACCGCCCGCCACTCCGGCCTGCGGATCCACACCAGCGCGATCCTCGGCCTCGAGAGCGTCTTCCTGCAGGTGCTCGACGAGCGCCTGCGGGCCTCCCTCAAGGCGGCGCGGGTCCGCGAGCTCGACGCGCTGGTCCTGGCTGCCGCCGGCTCCTCGGACTCGCTGGCCAACCAGTCGGTGGCCCGGCTGGCCCGGATCTGGGGTGCCCACCACAAGCTGCCGGTCGTGGCTGCGTACGCCTCGGCCGCTCCGCCCGCGACCGGCGAGGCCGTGCGTGCCTTCCGCGCCGAGGGCCGCCGCCACATCGCCGTCGGCATGCTCTTCCTGGCTCCCGGACAGCTGCCCGACCGGGCCAAGGAGCTCGCGCTCGAAGCCGGCGCCGTCGCGGTCAGCGACCCGATGGGCGCCCACCCCGAGGTCGCCCGCACCATCCTGGCCCGCTACGCCGTCGGCGCGGTCGAGCTCGTCCCGGTCTGATCCGCAGGCGCGCCGAGTCGGCCCGTCTTGACACCACATCCCGCCGAGTCGGCCCGTCATGAC
>NZ_JBHVKJ010000087.1:0-14922 GCF_042798275.1 Nocardioides sp. NPDC057767
GTCATGACGGGCCGACTCGGCGGGGGCTCAGTACCAGCCGACGGACTGGGAGTGGCTCCAGGCGCCGCACGGGGAGCCGTAGCGGTCGTTGATGTAGCCGAGGCCCCACTCGATCTGGGTGGCGGGGTTGGTCTCCCAGTCGTCTCCGGCCGAGGCCATCTTGGAGCCCGGGAGGGCCTGCGGGATGCCGTAGGCGCTGGAGGTGGGATTGGCGGCGGTGTGGTTCCAGCCCGACTCCTTCTCCCACAGCGGCTCGAGGCAGGAGAACTGGTCCATGCCCCAGCCGAAGTCGCCGAGCATCGACTTGGCGATGTCCTTGGGGTTGCGGAGATCGATCTCGATCTCCTCGACACCGGCGATGGCGCGGACCTCGTTGCCGGCCGACAGCGCGGCCTGCTTGCCCGGGTCGGCGACCTCACGGCGGTCACCGGCCGAACGCGAGAGGGAGGTCTCGCCGCCACGGGCGGCGGACTCGGCCTCGATCGCGGCGCGCTGGGCGTCGGTCAGCTCGGGGATGCCGGCCGCCTCACCCGCGCTGAGCGTCGGGTCGTCGGTGGCTGGCCCGGTGTAGGCCACCCCACCTGCGACTGCGGCGCCCGTCCCGCCGAGGGCGAGAACAGAGAGGAGGAGGGTCGTCTTGGCGGTCGTACGCGCAGCCTTGTGCGGAACGTCGACAAGCGGATTCGCTGGTGCACCGCGATGTCGCGGGGCACGATGAACAGGCTTGGTCACGGGCTCTCATTCGGGGGCTGAGGCATTACAGACCCGCAAACAATGCATGAGCGCCGACCCCGTATCAAACCGGACGCACCGTTTGTAGGTCAGAAATGACCGTCCTGAGCATCACTTCCGTAACATGAGTCACACAGATAACAACGGTCCCAGACCTCACAGGCCTGGGACCGTTGACGTGAGAAGGATTACGGCGGGGTGTGCGATAGGGCGCCGTCGCGAGCGACGTCCCAGTGCGTGCTCAGCAAGGCGGAGGAGGGAGGCGGCCCGGGGTTGGCCGTCGACCGACGACAACGCCGCTGAGTGCGTGCTGGGACGGCGCGCAGCAGGCGACTCCTATCGCACACGCCGCCGCTGTCACGGAACCACGTTCTCCAGCATCTCGGTGACGAGCGCCGCGATCGGCGAACGCTCGGAGCGGGTGAGGGTGACGTGCGAGAAGAGCGGGTGGCCCTTCAGCTTCTCGATCACCGCGACGACACCGTCGTGGCGTCCGACCCGGAGGTTGTCGCGCTGGGCGACGTCGTGGGTGAGGACGACCTTCGAGTTGGCACCGATCCGGGAGAGCACCGTGAGGAGCACGTTGCGCTCCAGCGACTGCGCCTCGTCGACGATGACGAAGGAGTCGTGCAGCGACCGGCCACGGATGTGGGTCAGCGGCAGCACCTCCAGCATGCCCCGGTCCATGATCTCGTCGATCACGTCCTGCGTGGTCACCGCGGAGAGGGTGTCGAAGACCGCCTGGCCCCACGGCGACATCTTCTCGTTCTCGGTGCCGGGCAGGTAGCCCAGCTCCTGGCCGCCGACGGCGAACAGCGGGCGGAAGATGACGACCTTCTTGTGCTGGTTGCGCTCCATGACCGCCTCGAGCCCGGCGCAGAGCGCGAGCGCGGACTTCCCGGTGCCGGCCCGGCCACCGAGGGAGACGATGCCGACGTCGGGGTCGAGCAGCATCTCCAGCGCGATCCGCTGCTCGGCGGAGCGGCCGTGGATCCCGAAGACCTCTCGGTCACCGCGAACGAGGTGGACCTGCTTGTCCGAGCCGACCCGGCCGAGCGCGGTGCCCCGGTCCGACATCAGCACCAGGCCCGTGTGACAGGGCAGGTCACGGGCCGCGTCGAGGTCGAGGACACCGTCGTCGTAGAGCTCGTCGAGGTCCGCGGAGGTGACGTCCAGCTCGGCCATCCCCGAATAGCCGGGGTCGGAGTCGTTGATCCGCTCACCGCGGTAGTCCTCGGCCTTGAGCCCGACGGCGGACGCCTTGATCCGCATCGGCAGGTCCTTGGAGACCAGGGTGACGTCGAGCCCGTCGCCCTTCAGGTTGCGCGCAACCGCGAGGATCCGGGTGTCGTTGTCCCCGAGCCGGAATCCGCTCGGCAGCGAGGACGGGTCGGTGTGGTTGAGCTCGACACGGATGGTGCCGCCGTCCTCACCGACAGGGACGGCCGTGTCGAGGCGTCCGTGGGTGACCCGCAGCCCGTCGAGCTGCCGGAGTGCGGAGCGGGCGAAGTAGCCCAGCTCCGGGTGGTGCCGCTTCCCCTCCAGCTCGGTGATGACCACCACCGGGAGGACGACCTGGTGCTCGGCGAAGCGCGTCATGGCCTTCGGGTCCGAGAGCAGGACGCTCGTGTCGAGAACGAACGTACGCGTGTGCGGCGACTCGCTCTCCGAGGAAGACTCCGACGCCGGTGTCGGAGCGGCCGACGTATCGGCCTCGGTGACATGCTCGTTCGTGGTTGGGTTGGCCACGCGGATCACCTCTCGCGACCGGCTCATACACCCATGAGTCCGGTCATTTCATCATTGCTCAGATGGACCGGACGGTGGACCGTCGGTCGGGGTGCCGACCGCCTCACACCCGTCGGGATCGATGTGATCCTGACGCAGGTTCGGTTCGTGACTACTCACGTAACGGGCCTCCAGGTGCGACGGGATTTCGTTCCCCGCCGTTGCTACAACGCTACGTCGCCCGACCAACGGTCCGTGGCAACACGCAGCATTTTTCTTTGTGAACACCTGGTGACACCACCGGTTTGTTCCACCCAGCGGTCAGCGCTGAGCGTCCCTCGTCTGGACGCAGCGGAGGAAGACGAGGGTCACAGCGAAGCGCTCGCGAATTGCGAGGCAATCGCAAACGATTCAGGTCATCTGCCGAGGCGACGCTCACGGTGCGCGTAGGCCCGAAGGGCACGCAGGAAGTCGGTACGCCGGAAGTCGGGCCAGTAGGCCTCGCAGAAGTAGAACTCCGACTTCGCGCTCTGCCAGAGCAGGAATCCGCCCAGGCGCTGCTCCCCCGACGTACGGATCACCAGGTCCGGATCGGGCTGGCCCTTGGTGTAGAGATGGTCGGCGATGTGCTCGACGTCGATGATCTGGGCGAGCTCCTCCAGCGAGGTGCCGCGGCTGGCGTGCTCGTTGAGCAGGGCACGTACGGCATCGGCGATCTCGCGGCGGCCGCCGTAGCCGACCGCGACGTTGACCAGGATCCCGTCGACGTCGCGGGTCGCCTCCTCGGCGGCCTTGAGCCGGTGGGCCAGCCAGTCGGGCAGCAGGTCCAGCGCACCGACCGGGTGCAGCCGCCAGCGGCGGTCGTCGGCCAGCGAGTCGACCGCGTCGGCGATGATCTCGAGCAGCGGCGCGAGCTCCTCCGCCGGCCGGTTGAGGTTGTCGGTGGAGAGCAGCCACAGCGTGACCACCTCGATGCCGATCTCGTCGCACCAGGTCAGCAGCGGCTCGATGTTGGCGGCGCCGGCACGGTGGCCGTGGGCGGTCGACTGACCGACCTCCTTGGCCCAGCGGCGGTTGCCGTCGAGCATCACCCCGACGTGCTTGGGAAGCTTGGATACGTCGAGCTTGCGAAGCATCCGCGCCTCGTAGGCGGGATACAGAATTCGACGTACGCCGTCCTTCCAGTCTGCCACGGGAGAAGGGTATCGGCGCCGACTCCACATCACCCAGCGGGACGGGATTCACCGGATCTTCAGGGAAGCCCGATAACCTAACGCTTCATGAGCGAGATGACGGATGCGATGCGCCTCAAGGTCGGCAACATCACCGACTCGGTCTCCTCGACCGTTCACGAGGCCCTCCCGAAGCTGCGCGGCTGGATCCACCTGGCCAGCGCCCCGCTGACACTCGCGGCCGGGATCGTGCTGATCGTGCTGGCACCCTCGGGCGCGCCCCGAATCGGCGCGGCGGTGTTCACGATGGCAGCGCTGCTGCTCTTCACGGTCTCCGCCGTCTACCACCGTGGCAACGCGATGGGTCGGTGGAGCGCCCGCGCCCACACGATCCTGAAGCGCTGGGACCACGCCAACATCATGCTGATGATCGCGGGCTCCTACACCCCGTTCTCGCTGCTGCTGCTCGAGGGGACCACCCAGATCGTGCTGCTCTCGGTGGTCTGGACCGGAGCGATCCTGGGCGTCTTCTTCCGGGTGTTCTGGCCCGAGGCCCCGCGCTGGCTGTACGTCCCGAACTACATCGCGCTCGGCTGGGCCGCGATCTTCTTCATCCCGTCCTTCTTCTCCGGCGCCGTCGCCCTCGGCGTCGGCATCGGCATCGCCACCTTCACCCTGATCTGTGTCGGCGGGGCGCTCTACACCGCCGGCGGCGTGATCTACGGCTTCAAGCGGCCCAACCCGTGGCCGCAGTGGTTCGGCTTCCACGAGGTCTTCCACACCTTCACGATCCTGGCGTTCATCGTCCACTACACGGGTGTCTCGCTGGCGACGTACTCGCTGCGCTGAGCCTGCACCTGCTCCTGGGCACGCGCCGCGGCGGCGTGCCGGGCGAGCACCGCGGTGAGGATGCCGGTGACGGCGAAGAGCGTGCCCAGCACCATCCACCCACCGGTGCCGTGGTCGATCGCGGTGGCGGTCACGACCAGCGGCGCGAGCATGTGGGCGAGGGCGTAGCCCATCTGGCTCACGCCCTGGTAGGCACCGGCCCGCTGCTGGTCGGCCAGCTCGAAGGCCAGCCCCCAGCTGCCCGCCTCGCCGCGGGTCTCGGCAGCCGAGGAGGCGAGCGCGGCCGACAGCAGGAGCGCGGTGGCGACCACGGGGCCGGCGTAGGCCGCCGCGGCGAAGAGGACGCAGGCCGCCAGCAGCAGGAAGCCGGCGCCGCGCACGGCCCGCCCGGCCGTGGCGACGTCGTGGGTTCCGCGCGAGGCTCGCACCTGGAAGAGCGCCACGTAGACGGTGTTCACCACGAGGAGCACGGAGACCAGGACGGTCGGTGCGTCGGTGTGGTCGGCCACCCACAGCGGCACCCCGATCGAGGTCACCCCGAAGTGGATCGCCATCACCCCGCTGAGCACGGTCACGGTCACGTAGGTGCGGTCCCGCAACGGTGAGGGACCCTTGACCGCCGTCGGTCCGGAGCCCGCGTCCATCGCCTCGCCCAGCCCGGCGACCCGGCGCCTGAGCCCGACGAGCGGCACCGCCGCGACCGTGGTGAGCACGCCGACGAGCACCATCGTGGCGCGATAGGCCGCCCCGGTGTCCACGGCCAGCGCCACCGCCGCGAGCAGCGTCCCGACCCCGATCATCACGTTCATCACCACCCGCAGCCGGGCGCGTACGGCCACCCGCTCGGGACCGTCGAACCAGCGCGCGACCAGCGTGGACTGCGCGCTCGACTGGAAGCCGCGCGAGGCCGAGACCCAGGTCGCGACCAGCACGAACGCGACCACGTCCCGGGCCAGGGCGTACGCGAGCAGGGCGATGCCGTAGCTCGTCATCGACACCAGCTGCACCCGGTCGGCACCCCACCGGTCGCTGAGCCGCCCACCTGCGTACGTGGCCACGACGCCGACCGCGCCGGCAACGGTCAGGCCGATGCCGACGGTGACCGCCGAGAGCCCGATCGTGCGGGTGAAGTAGAGCGCGCTGACCGCGAAGAACATGCCGCGGGCGAGCGAGAGAGCGGCGACGGCTCCGACGAGCGGACGCTCGACCGGGTCGCTGGGAGGTCGGATCATGGGCCCAGTTGTCGCACCGGGCGGCCGTGGAGCGTTAACGATGTAGCGTATTGCTTCATGATCAGGTACGAGCTGGCCGGGCCCGACCTGAGCGAGGTCAGGTTCGCCATCTCCCCGCTCAACGAGCTGACCCTCTCGCTGCGCGCGCTGCGTGATCCCGGCCGCTTCCCGCTCCACCTGCCCTGGCTGCGCTCCGTCGGCACCGCCGACCTGGACCGCGAGACCCTGCTCGCGCTGACCAACGACCGGCTCTGGACCCCGGACTTCCTCAACCCCAGGCCGCGCACCCCGCTGGCCCGGCTCGAGGACGAGCTCGAGGTGGTCGGCGCGACCCCGCCGGAGCGGGTACGCGCCGACCTCGCCGCCGTCCACTTCGACGACGGCCCACCCGCGGTTCTCGCCGGGCGCCCGCCGGAGGTGCTGCGCCGCGTCCTCACCGCTCTCCGCGGCTACTGGGACGCCTGCTTCGAGCCGCACTGGCGGCGGATGCGCGCGGTGCTGGAGGCCGACATCGTCTACCGCGGCCGCACGATCGTCCACTCCGGCATGGCCGCGATGTTCGCCGACATCTCGCCGCGGGTCTCCCTGGCCGACGACGTCCTCTCGATCCGGCTCACCACCTCGAAGGTCGACTACCGGCGTACGACCGCGGGCGTGGGGCTCACCGTGGTCCCCACCCTGTTCACCCGCAACCCGTCCACCCCGATCTCTGCGGAGGAGCCGCCGGTCATGTTCTATCCGGCGCGCGGCCTCGGCACCCTGTGGTCGACCGATCGGCCGCAGGCGTCGGGTGCGCTGCGCGACCTCATCGGCGAGACTCGCTCCGGGCTACTCACCCTGTTGGCGGCCCCGGCCTCCTCGACCGAGCTGGCCGTACGTCTCGGAGTCACCACCACGGCCGTCAACCAGCACCTCCGAGCGATGCGCGCGGCCGGACTGCTGACCTCGGCCCGCCACGGGCGGTCGGTGCTCTACCTGCGCTCGGACCTCGGCGACCGTTTCGTCCACGCCGCGACATGAAAGGGGCGCGCAGCCACCGGCCGCGCGCCCCTCCTCGTCCTCGGGAGCCTCACATGTGCAGAGGCTCGACGACGGTGTCGTCGCCGCCCTTGCCCACCCGGGAGTTGCGGTAGCTGTAGAGGAAGTAGATCGCGAAGCCGATCGCCATCCACACCAGGAACCGGAGCCAGGTCTCGATGCTCAGGTTGAGGGTCAGGTAGATGCAGATCAGCGCCGCCACGATCGGCAGCACCGGGTTGAACGGCACCTGGAACGAGCGCGGCAGGTCGGGGCGACGCTTGCGCAGCACCGGCACCGCGATCGAGACCAGGGCGAAGGCGGTCAGGGTGCCGATGTTGACCATCTCCTCCAGCCGACCGACCGGCGTGAAGGTCGCCACGACCGCGACGACGGCGCCGACGATGAAGGTGAGCCGGAGCGGCGTACCGGTCTTCGGGTTCACGTGCGCGAGCCTCACCGGGAGGAGCCCGTCGCGGCTCATCGCGAAGAGCACCCGGACGGCGCCGATGATCAGCGTCATCACGACCGTGGTCAGACCGGCGACCGCGCCCGCCGAGATCAGGGTGGCGAAGCCGCCCTGCCCGACATCACGGAACGCCGTGGCCAGCGCAGCGCTGGTGTCGATCTCGTCGTACTTCACCATGCCGGTGATGACCAGCGCGACAGCGACGTAGAGGACCGTGCAGATCACCAACGACCCGATGATGCCGCGCGGCAGGTCACGCTGCGGGTTCTTGGCCTCCTCGGCGGTGGTGGCGACGACGTCGAAGCCGATGTAGGCGAAGAAGACCACGGAGGCGGCCGAGACGATACCGAGGACGCCGAAGGTCTGCGGCTCGAGACCGAACGCCCACTGGATCAGAGGCTGGTGGATGCCCTCGGACTCGACGCCGCCGGCACGCTCGGGGATGAACGGGTCGTAGTTGGCGCCGGACACGTAGAACAGCCCGGCGATGATGACGAAGAAGACGACGAAGAGCTTGATCGCGACGAGCACGAGGTTGACGCGCAACGACTCCTTGATGCCGTTGGCGATCAGGCCGACGAGTGCGACGACCAGCAGCAGCGCAGCCAGGTTGAAGTCACCGAAGGCCGGCTCGGCCTGCGGACCGAGGTGGGCCGGCCAGGTGATGCCGATCTCGGCCAGGAAGGTGACGAAGTAGGCGCTCCAGCCCTGAGCGACCACGGACGCCGCCAGGACCATCTCCAGGATCAGGTCCCAGCCGACGATCCACGCGAGCATCTCTCCGAGGGTGGCGTAGGAGAAGGTGTACGCCGACCCGGACACCGGCACCGCCGAGGCGAACTCCGCGTAGCAGAGCGCCGCCAGGCCACAACAGATCGCGGCGATGACGAAGGAGAAGACCACGCCCGGGCCGGCGTACTGGGCCGCGGCCCGGCCGGTCAGGGTGAAGATCCCCGCTCCGATGATGACGCCGATCCCGAAGACCGTCAGGTCAACCGCGGAGAGCCGCCTTTTGAGCTGGAACTCCGGGGTTTCGGCATCGGCAAGGGACTGCTCGATGGACTTGGTGCGCCAAACAGACATGAGGGATAGCAAACCATCCCGTCAGGTGGGCTCGACGGGTCGGGGTGCGACCCGTCACATCCCGCACCGGAAGCTGCTCGCTTCAGAGGCGGGCCCATCGACGTACGTCGGCCAGGTCGGCCACTCGCACAACGGTCGCGTGCGGTTCGCTCCGGCGTTGCCGTCGGTGACCACCTGGTTCTCACCGGGCGCGACGCCCTTCTCGGTCCACTTCTCCAGCGCCGTGAGGGAGTCGTAGGAGGCGGAGTAGGCGACCGGGGCGAAGTTGGCGTGGTTGGCGCCGGGCACCAGGTAGAAACGCGAGAACTCCTCGGTCGCCCGCTTGCCCATCACGCGCTGCACCCGCTGGTAGTAGTCGATCGTGGAGCGGTGGCTGACCAGCTCGTCGGCGGCGCCGTGGACCAGGATCAGCCGGCCGCCGGAGCGGGCGAAGGGGCGCAGGTCGGCGTCGTTGACGTCCTGGAGCGCGGTCAGCTCGCTGACCCGGCGCTGCCACTCCCCCGGAGCGGCCGGGTCGATCGCGAAGGGGCTGATCTGCGGGTCGCGGGCGATGAAGTACTTGACCCACTGGTTCCAGAACTGCATGCCGTAGCCCGCGGTGACGGGCATCGGGTCGGCCGGTGCGGTGGTGCCGAAGCCGAGGATCGGGGTGGACATCCGCGCCCCGGACAGCACCGGGAACCCGGGGTAGCCCCACTCCCCGCTCGCGACCCGGTAGGGCAGCCGCCAGCTGCTGTCGGCGGCCACGACCGCGTCGACCTGCTCGCGGGAGAGGCAGGTGGCGCCGGGCGTCTCGCCCTCGCCGCACAGCAGCGTCTCCGGGTCGAAGTCACAGCCGGCCTCGTCGGAGACGACGCCGTCCTCGAGCCCGTCGCCGCCGTCGCAGGCAACGAGGACCCGCTGCGCGACCAGGTCCTGCTGGACCTTCGACGGGAACGCACCGGGCTTGCCGAACTCGTGGGTGATCCGGCCGAAGAAGAGGTCGAGGGTGGCGGCGTTCCAAGCGGGATAGGCCGAGATCACGCCGTCGAAGTCGCGCGGCCAGCGCTGCGCGACGGCGAGGGCCTCGCGCCCGCCGGTCGAGCCGCCGGCGAAGTAGGTCGTGCCGGGACCGCGGCCGAACGCCTTCGCGATGACGAACCCGGCGGTGTCGTGCACCTTCTTGAGCGCGTCCCCGGAGAAGTTGCGCAGCGCCTCGTCGTTCTGGCCGAACCAGCCGTCGAGGCTGGCGATCGGGTGACGGGTGGTGTCGGCCTGGTGGCCGGAGTCGCTGGCGTAGGTCGCGTAGCCGCGCCCGAGCGGGGTGCGCTGGTCGACCGGCCCGAAGGGCACGTTCTGGGCGAGGTTGGGGACGGTGCCGTTGTAGCCGCCACCGCCGAACATCATCGACCCACCGTTCCAGCCCTCGGGCAGCGCCAGACCCATCCGGATGTCGGGCGCGGCCGGGTCGACCGGGTGGATCGCGATGTCCGCTCGGCAGTAGGCAGGGAGCGCGGTCGGGCCGCTCCCGGAGGCCGGCATCGAGGTGGTCGCGGTGACCTCGGCCCCGGTGGTCGGCAGGCCGATCCGGTGCGCGGGGATCCTCAGGCCGACCAGTGACTCGCAGTCGGCGGGGGCGGTGGACGGCGCGGCGCTCGCGGGCACCTGGCCGACAACCAGGGCCGCCGCGGCGAGAGCCAGCGACGAGCCGACGGTCAGGAATCTGCGTACGAGAGTGCGGGGCATGGCTCAAGGATCGCGACGCGGTGTGACCCGCGCCATGTGGACCGCGCACACAACTCTGCCGCCGAAGATGTGGCCGATCACGAGCCGTGCCTCGACGAGCCGTCATGGCCGTGAGCCACACATCAGACGGGTTCAGTGTGTCTCCAACCCCTATGGCGTACGTCTCACCACTTCCCTAGCGTCGCCCCTGTGACGAGCACCACACCCACCCAGGACTGGGCTCTGCGGACCGAGGGCCTCACCAAGGACTTCCGCGGCTTCCGTGCGGTCAGCTCTGTCGACCTGGAGGTCGCCGAGGGCACCGTACACGCGCTCGTCGGCCCGAACGGCGCCGGCAAGACGACCCTGTTCAACCTGCTGACCGGGTTCCTCAAGCCCACCAGCGGGCGGATCACGGTCTTCGGTGACGACGTCACCGGGATGGCGCCGGAGCGGATCACCCGTCACGGGGTGGCCCGCTCCTTCCAGATCACCAGCCTCTTCGAGAACCTCACTCCGCGCGAGCACGTCGAGATCGCGCTCCAGGGGCTCACCAACCAGGGCCTGAAGTTCTGGCGTTCGGAGAAGCTGCTGGCGCGGCGCCGCGAGGAGGTCGACCGGCTCCTGGCCGAGGTCGGCCTGACCGAGCTGGCCGACAAGCCGACCGGCCTGATGGCCTACGGCCAGAAGCGAGCGCTGGAGCTCGCGCTCGTGCTCGCCGTCGAGCCTCGGCTGCTCCTGCTCGACGAGCCGACGGCTGGGATGGGCATCGAGGACGTCGACCGCACCATCGAGCTCGTCCGGCGCATCGCGGCGGGACGGACGGTCGTCTTCGTCGATCACAACATGCACGTGGTCGGCCAGCTGGCCGACCGGGTCACCGTCCTGCAGCAGGGCTCGGTGCTCGCCGAGGGCCCCTACGACGAGGTCCGCGCGGATGCCCGTGTCATCACCGCCTATCTCGGGGAGGCCCACAGTGCTTGATGGAGGTCCCTGTGCTTGAGATCGAGAACCTGAGTGCCTGGTACGGCGAGGCGCAGGCCCTGCGCGAGGCCACCCTGAGCGTGGGAGCTGGCGAGGTCGTGACCCTGGTCGGCCGCAACGGCGCCGGCAAGACCACCCTGGTCCGCTGCCTGATGGGCCTGCACAGGCACCTGACCGGATCGGTCCGGCTCGATGGCCGCGACATCACCTCTCTGCCCGCGCACAAGCGGGCTCGCGCCGGGCTCGGCTGGGTGCAGGACGACCGCGGCATCTTCGCCAACCTGAGCGTGGAGGAGAACCTCCTGCTTCCGCCTCGGGTCTCGGAGTCGGCGTGGACGTTGGAGCAGGTCTACGACGCCTTTCCGGCTCTCGGCAGCCGTCGGCGCGCCGGCGGCACCACCCTCTCGGGCGGTGAGCAGCAGATGCTCGCCGTCGCCCGCGTGCTCCGCACCGGCGCCCGGGTGCTCCTGCTCGACGAGCCCTCCGAGGGACTGGCCCCCGTCATCGTCGCCCAGATCGGCGACATCGTACGGACCGCGAAGCAGTCCGGGATCGGCGTGCTGCTGATCGAGCAGAACGTACGTTTCGCCGCCACCGTCGCCGACCGCCACTACCTGCTCGCCCAGGGCCGCCTGGTCGAGAGCCTCGACAACGACGAGTTCGTCGAACGTCAGGACGAACTGCTCGAACACCTCGGGATCTGACGTACCGCCCACAGCACAGCGCAGTTCCAACCCCCGCGAGGAGAGACACGATGAACAAGCGACGCACAGTTGCCACCGCCTCGATGGTGATGGCAGGTGTCCTGGTCACCGCAGGCTGCGGTGCCGGCGGTCCTGCTGCTTCCGGAGGCGACTTCACCGACGACAAGGTGGTCCTCGCCCTGCTCAACGACGCCTCCGGCGTCTACAAGGACGTCTCCGGCCCCAACTCGAAGATCGCGATCCAGATGGCGATCGACGACTACCAGGAGAAGTACGGCGACGAGGCCGTCGTCGACGACATCGAGGTGACCTCGGCCGACCACCAGAACGAGCCGGACATCGCCAACACCAAGGCCCAGGAGCTCTACGACCGCGAGGGCGCCGACGTGATCCTCGACGTGCCGACCTCGTCGGCCGCGCTGGCCGTCGCGACGCAGGCGAAGAACAAGAAGAAGCTCTACATGAACATCGGCGCCGGGACGACCGAGCTCACCGGCGGGCAGTGCAACAAGTACACCTTCCACTATGCGTACGACACCTGGATGCTGGCCAACGGCACCGGCACCGTCGTCACCGAGGAGGGCGACAAGAACTGGCAGCTCATCTACCCCGACTACGCCTTCGGCCAGGACATGGTGAAGTCGTTCACCGGTGCCATCGAGGCCGGCGGCGGCAAGGTCGCGGGCACGATCGCGACGCCGTTCCCGAACGACAACTTCGCGACGTACATCACCAAGGCGGGAGCCGCGAAGCCGCAGGTCATCGGCACCATGCACGCCGGCGGTGACCTGATCAACCTGGTCAAGCAGTACAACGAGTCCGGGCTGAAGGACCAGGGCATCGACCTGGCCGTCGGGCTGATGTTCATCTCCGACATCCACTCGCTCGGCGTCGAGGCGTTCGAGGGCACGATCTTCACCGACGCCTGGTACTGGAACCTCGACGCGGAGTCGCGCGAGTGGGCCGACCGCTTCATGGAGGAGACCGGCGACCGGCCGACGTACGCCCACGCGGGCAACTACTCCGCGGCCACCCAGTATCTCGAGGCGGTCCAGGCGGCCGGCACCGACGACGCCGACAAGGTCGTCGAGGAGCTCGAGGGCAAGAAGGTCGAGGACATGTTCCTGCGCAACGGTGAGATCCGTGCCGAGGACCACCGGGTCATCCACGACGTCTACCTGGCTCGGGTCAAGGGCCCGGCCGACGTCAAGGAGGACTGGGACTACGAGGAGATCATCAAGACGATCCCGGCCGAGGAGGCGTTCCGCCCGGCGGCGGAGTCCGGCTGCTCGATGTAGCTGTACCCGAGGTCTAGAGGGATTCGTATGAACGCGGTTCTGCAATACACCGTCCAAGGGCTCGCGGCCGGCAGCTTCTACGCGCTGGCCGCGCTCGGCCTGGCCGTCATCTTCGGGGTCCTGGGCGTGGTCAACTTCGCCCACGGTGCCTTCTACATGCTGGGAGCCGTCGCGGCCGCGGTGCTCCTGGACACCGTCGGGATGAGCCTGTGGCTGGCGCTGATCGTGGTGCCGCTGCTGATGCTGGTCTTCGGGATGCTGGTCGAGCGGCTGCTGGTGCAGTGGCTGCTGCCGCTCGACCCGCTCTACAACCTGCTGCTCACCTTCGGGCTGACGCTGCTGCTGGTCGACCTGATCAAGCGCCGCTACGGGGTCTCGGGGCTGCCCTATGAACGCCCCGCCGCACTGGACGGGCGGGTGCAGGTGGGTGGCGTCGGGCTGCCCGTCTACCAGCTCTTCGTGATCGGGGTCGCGCTGCTGGTCTGCCTCGGCGTCTGGCTGCTGATGACGCGTACGCGGGTGGGCATGATCGTCCGGGCCGCGACCGAGCGGCCCGAGCTCGCCGGTGCGCTCGGCATCAACGTCGGGCGCTGGGTGACCCCGGTCTTCGGGTTCGGCGTCGCGCTCGCCGGGCTGGCCGGGGTCCTGGCCGCACCGTTCCGGGCGATCACCGCCGAGATGGGCAGCGACTTCATCATCATCCTGTTCGCCGTCGTGGTGATCGGCGGGCTCGGCTCGATCGTGGGCGCCGTCGTCGGCGGGTTCCTGGTCGGGCTCGTGGAGGCGTTCGGGCAGGCGTACGCACCGACGTTCGCGCAGGTGCTGATCTTCGTTCTCATGGCGGTGGTCGTCCTGGCGCGGCCGGCCGGGCTCTTCGGCCGAGAGGAGGCGACGGCATGACGAGCATCGCAACGGCTGGCGCGAGCGTCAGCGAGCAGCACGCGGCGATCGCCGGGGCGCGGCCGTGGCAGCGGCTGGTGCTGTTGGGGATCGGTCTCGTCGTCGCGCTCGGGCTGCCGTGGTTCGTCTACCCGCCGGTGGCGATGGACATCGCCGCGTGGGCGCTCTTCGCGGTGGCCCTCGACCTGCTGCTGGGCTACTGCGGGCTGCTCTCGTTCGGTCATGCCGCGTTCTGGGGCGGATCGGCGTACGCCACCGGGCTGATCGCCATCCACCTCGGCGTCCCGTTCCCGGTGGCGGTGCTCGGCGGAGCGCTGTTCGCGATGGTCCTGGCGGTGCCGATCGGCTACCTGTCGGTGAAGCGGTCCGGAATCTACTTCGCGATGGTCACCCTCGCCTTCGCGCAGATGCTCTTCTTCATCGCCAACCAGGCCTCCTCGCTCACCGGCGGGGAGAACGGGCTCCAGGGCGTGCCGCGGTCGTTCTTCGGGATCAAGGCGGTCGAGACCGACTCGTTCTTCTTCTACTACGCGGCGCTGCCGATCATCCTGCTCGGGATGTGGGCCGCCTGGCGGATCGTCCACTCCCCCTTCGGACGGGTGCTGGTCGCGATCCGCGACAACGCGCCGCGGGCCCGGGCGCTGGGCTACGACGTGGAGCGCTACAAGCTGATCGTCTTCGTGCTCTCGGCCGGGCTCTCCGGCCTGGCCGGCGGCGTCTTCGCCGTCTCGCACGGGTTCGTGGCGCTCCCCGAGCTGCACTGGGCCACCTCCGGCGAGGTCGTCCTGATGACGGTGCTGGGTGGCATCGGGACGCTGTGGGGCGGGGTCATCGGCGCCGGGCTGATCGTCATGCTCGCCGACTACCTGGCCTCCTCCGGGTTCGACGGGATCGGGATCGTCACCGGTGGGGTGTTCGTGACCGTGGTGCTGCTGTTCCGTCGAGGCATCTGGGGCACCGCCCGGCACCTCTGGCTGAGTCGCCGCCGCTCGTAAGGGCTCGAGTCGGCCCATCTTGACCAGACCCGACGCCGAGTCGGCCCGTCAAGAC
>NZ_JBHVKJ010000088.1:0-14558 GCF_042798275.1 Nocardioides sp. NPDC057767
GGCCACCACACGGTGGCCGGCCCGCTGTCGTCTGTGCGCACAACAGGCAATCGCCGATCTGACGGGACCGCATCCGCTACTGTTCGCTTCGTCTGTTCGATCGTGCGCCTACTTCGGGGTGGCGCTCTTCCCCTCGAGGTCCTATTTCGTGTCGCGCACCGTCGCGAGGTTGCTCGCCGGCGCCATGCTGATCGCAGCCGTCGTCGTCCCCGCCACCATCGCATCACCCTCCGCCCAGGCCGCGTGCCGTCCAACGCTGACGTCGTTCGCTCTCGCCAGGACGACATTGACCGGCGGTCAGTCGACGACAGCGACGATCAGGCTCAGTTGCCGAGTGTCCACGAGACAAAAGGTTCGCCTCGCGGCCACCACGGGGATCCGAGTGCCCGACTACGTGTACGTCGCCAGAGGCACGAGCACGCGGAAGGTGACCGTCAGGACCAGCCCGACGACCAAGCGAGTCACAGGTACGGTCAAGGCGACCTATCGACTCCGTGTCCTCAAGCGGAGCCTCACCCGGACCATCACGCCGTGCTATCCGACGGCCGTTCCCGCTGCGGTCTCACTTCCCTCCTACGTCCACGCCAGCAGTTCGGCCACGGGCACCGTCACGCTCGACTGCTACGCCAAGACATCTCTGGGTGTGAGCCTCACCTCGAGCAGCTCGGGGGTCACGGTACCCGCGACGATCACGGTCCCCGCGGGGAAGCGCACCGCTTCGTTCAAGCTGGCGACCAAGCTCCCCTCGACCGGGTCGCAGGGCGCGTACAGCGCAACGATCCGAGCGACTCGGGGCCAGAAGACGGTCTCGAGGTCGATTCAGGTCCGGCCCGGCCTCCGGACCATCTCCGCCAGCCAGGCGACGGGCAGCAACGCGGTGAGCGTCACCATCGGACTCAGTGGACCTGCCACGACGGATACCGTGGTCTCGCTGATGCCTGCGACGGACTACATCGACGGAGTCCCCGTCCAGAGCAACTCACTGAGCCTGCCTACCACAGTGACCATTCCCACCGGGCAGTCATCGCTGGTGGTGCCTGCACAGAGGACTGTGTTGAGCTACGACGAACTGGTGACAGTGAAGGCGTCTCTCGCAGGTCGAGAGGTGTCGACCCAGCTGACGACGCTGCGGGCGTTCCGGGCAGGCGACAGCTTCACGATCCACGAGCCGACGCTCGCACCCACCGGCACCGACGGCGAGGTGCGTGGCGACCTCCTCGTGGCCTTGGACCATCCCGCCGGGGCAGACGGTGTGACGGTCGAGTTCCGAGGTCGGAGTTCGCACGTTCCCGCCGGCTCCACGACCACGCGCGTAGCGGTCTACGCGGATCCATATCCGGCCGACTCACTGATCAGTGGAACGATGTCGATCGTCAGCGGGTCTTCCTCGAGCGTCCTCGTCTACCAGGACACGTCCTTTGCTGTCCATCCCGCGCCGACGAAGCTCCAGGTGCCGACGCCGGTGATCACCGGACGACCGGGAACGGGAACGGTCGAGCTGGCCGGGCCTTCGGCGCAGGCCGAGACGGTCCAGCTGACCGGGACCGGGGTGGTGGTGCCCGTGACGGTCACCGTGCCCGCAGGAGCAACCAGCGCCACCTTCCCAATTGACGGTACCGGAGCCGGGACCGGGAGTGTGCGGGCGGAGCTTCGCGGCGCGACGACGTCGACCTCGGTCGTGGTCGGCGCCGCGATTCCGCACGAGTGCCGACCGCAGGCGATCGACGTGCCCGAGGACGTCTATGTCACAAACGACTTCTACGAGCCGCTCGCCTACCAGACCACGGTCACGCTCGGCTGCGTCGCGCCCACGGACCTACTCGTCCCGTTGCGGTCCTCGAACCCATACGTGCTGGGCACACCGAGATACGTCGAGGTGGCGAAGGGATCGACCACCGGAACGTTCACGCTGAAAGCCATCGGAGCCGGGGACTGCTACCACTTCCGCTGCATGCCGGAACAGTCCGTCGAGATCCAGGCCGGCCCCGCCGATCTGACCACATCGCGACCGATCGCCGTGAAGCCTGGACTGTGGTCGTTCTTCCATCCGAAGAACGCGACGACAGGTGTGCGCGACCTGGAGATCTGGATGACCGGCCAGGCCTCGGCCGGCACCATCGTCAACATCTCCACCGACCGTCCCGACCTCCTCGCCTTCCCGTCCTCGGTCGATGTTCCCGCCGGGTCCCGGTTCATCACGGTCCCCGCGATCAGCAGCGATCCGAGCGCGGCAGGTACGACGGTGCACATCACCGTGTCCATCGGCCGAGGGAGCCAGACACACGAACTGGTCCTCGGCCAATGAGTGCGCCAGCCACCGGTCGACGATCCCCGATCTCCAACGCCTGACGCACGACGTACGCAGCGGGGCTGGCCATTCACTTGGATGGCCAGCCCCGCTGTGGTGTCTAGGAAGTGCTTCAGATCAGTTCGTCCAGGTCAGCCTCACGAGGAAGCGATCGATCCCGCTCGATATCGAGGTTGTCGATCTTCGGACCGCCGAGAAGATACTCGGCAATCGACACCTCGGGCCCAGACATTCGTCGATAGTCGTCGTTGCTCACAGGGCCACCTCCTCCACCCAAACAGAGTAGACAGATTCTCTGCCTGAAGTCCGGACCTACTCCATTCCCAGGAGCGTCAACTCTAGGTTGACGAAATGTCGATCGTCAACCTAGAGTTGACGCATGACGACTCCTCGCGAAGCAGACCCCGCCCTCAAGGCCGTACGCCTCGACACCCTGATCGACTCGATCAAGAAGGCTCGGTCCGAGCCTCTGGACCAGCTCGCCGACGCGATGGTGGTCGGCGAGCACCTGGGCGAGGTGGCCGATCACCTGATCGGGCACTTCGTCGACCAGGCTCGCCGCTCGGGTGCCTCCTGGACCGAGATCGGGACCCGGATGGGGGTGACGAAGCAGGCGGCGCAGAAGAAGTACGTCCCCAAGGCCGGCGACCAGTCGCTCGACCCGAACGCCGGGTTCGCGAAGTTCACCCCGCGCGCCCGCACGGTGGTGGTCGCAGCCCAGGCGGAGGCTCGGAAGGCCGCGAACGCGGAGACCGGCGTACCCCACCTCGTGCTCGGCCTCCTCTCCGAGCCGGAGGGGGTCGCGGGCCACGCGATCCGGGCGCAGGGCGTGACTCTGGAGGCGGTCCGCGAGGTGGCGACCGCCGCCACGCCGGAGCCCTACGGCGAGGTCGGCGAGATGATCCCGTTCACCGCTGACGCCCGCAAAGTGCTCGAGCTGACGTTCCGCGAGGCTCTCCGCCTCGAGCACTCCTACGTCGGCACCGAGCACATCCTGCTCGCCCTCCTCGAGCACGAGGACGGCGCCGGGATCCTCCACGACGCCGGGGTCGAGAAGGGAGCGATCGAGCAGAGCATCACCTCGATCCTCGACTCCCTCAAGGTCGACTTCGCCGACCCCGAGGCCACGGAGTAGCCGCCGAGAGGGCTAACCGAGAGTCCCTGGCGTGTCGGAGCAACACCCCTGTGCCCGAATCACGCCAGGGACGTTTCAGGCGCCCGCGGGCGCGAGCACGATGTCGAAGCGCACCTTCGACCAGGTGCCGTCGACGGACCGCCCGTCCGGCGTCGGCGTCCCCGCGGCCTGCCGCTCGAACCTCTTGATCAGCGACTCCTTGACCCCGAAGACGGTGTCCTTCCAGCCGATCGGGTCGCCCTCCGGGAAGATGTGCGTGACCAGCGTGCGGCAGCCCTCGTGGGTGACCATGAAGTGCAGGTGCGAGGCCCGCAGCGGCGATCGACCGACCGCGGACAGCATCTTGCCGACGGGGCCGTCGTCGGGGATCGGGTACGGCGTGGGCGTCAGCCCCCAGAACCGGTAGCCGCCCTCGGCATCGGTGAACAGGTGCGCCCGCGCGGCCCTGGCGCCGGCGTCGCGCTGGACGTCGTAGAGCCCGTCCTCGTCGGCCTCCCAGACCTCGATCTTGGCTCCGACCAGGGGCCTTCCGTCCGTGTCGGTGACGGTCCCGACGACCCAGCACGGTTCGCCCGGAGCCCCGAAGGCCATGTCCCCACCCAGCTCGATCGCCGGGGAGTCCTCCACGAAGAACGGTCCGAAGACGGTGGCCTCGGTCGCGTCGGCGTACGCCGCGTTGTTGATGTTGATCGTCTGCATCGAGGCGCCGAGGGTGTCGGAGAGGAGGATGAACTCCTGGCGTACGTCGTCGGTGATGTGGCCGGCCTTCGTCAGGAAGTCGATGGCCGCGCCCCACTCCTCCTCGGTGAGGCGTACGTCGCGGATGAAGGCGTGCAGGTGACGCGTCAGCGAGACCATGACCTCCTTCAGGCGCGGGTCCTCGCAGGCGTCGAAGGACGCGACCACGGTGTCGACCAGGGCCTGCTCGACCGCCTCCTGCTCCGGCGATACGTCGCTCATCAGCTCTCCTCTCCCGCCCACGCCGCGGTCAGCAGCGCGGTCAGGTTCTCCTCGGTGACCGGGGTCGGGTTGTTGTCGGGGATGGCGGCCATGATCGGCGCCACCGCCTTGGCGATGCCGTCCTCGGGCATGCCGTAGTCCATGAGCGCCTTCGGCGCAGCGAGCGTCGTACGCAGCTCAGCCAGCCCCGCGACCGCGCTCGGCGCGCCGAACGCCGCCGCCATCCGCGCCTCCGCCTCGGCGGCGTTCGGCGCGTTGAAGGCGAGCACGTGCGGGAGCACGACCGCGTGGGTCTGGGCGTGCGGCAGGTTGAACATGCCGCCGAGCACGTGGCAGATCTTGTGGTGCATCCCCGACCCGGCCGAGGTGAACGAGACCGCGGCGAGGTAGGCGCCGTAGAGGGTCTGCTCGATGCCCTCGACGCTGGCGGAATCGCGCGCGACCTTCGGCAGGCCGGCGGCGAGCCCACGGATCCCCTCGGCGGCGTTGACCTGGTCGATGGGATCGACCCGCGGGCCCCACATCGCGTCGACGCAGTGCGCGAGCGCGTTGAGCCCGCTGGCGACGGTCATCTCGCCGGGCAGCGTGGTCAGCAGCGAGGCATCGTAGACGACCGAGCGCGGCAGGACCCGGGCGTCGACGCCGGTCGTCTTGGTCTCGCCCGAGGTCAGGCCCCAGACGTTGGTCGCCTCCGACCCGGCGTACGTCGTCGGGACCGCCACGATCGGCAGCCCCGTGGTGAGCGCGACCGCCTTGGCGAGGCCGGTGGTCGAGCCGCCGCCGACGCACACGAGCGCGTCGACGGCCGACTCGGCAGCCCGCTCGCGAGCCCGTGCGGCGACCTCGACCGGGACGTGCATCACGACCTCGTCGTGGCGCAGCGCGACCGGTACGTCGGCGGTCACCCGGGCGGCGAGCTCGGCCTCGCGCTCGCCGGCGATGACCATCACCCGCCGCGCCCCGAGCTCCTCGATCTCCGCCGCCACTGCTGCGGGCGCCTCGCCGGTGGCGAAGCGGACCCGCTGCGGCAGCGACTCGTGCGTGAACCTCATGAGGACCGCCTCCGCGGACCCTGGGAGCGCAGATTCCCGCCACGGCGGGGTTCTGCTGGCGTGTCGGGTCGGGTGACCGCGCATTTTCCCGCCATGGCGGGGAAATGCGCGCTCCGGGCCGAGCGGAGGGCGGCCACTGGTTACGCCTTGCCCAGCAGCGTCGCGACCGCCTCACCCAGCGCGGTGCCGGGGTCCTCGGGCAGCGACATGGCGCGCCAGGCGATGTGCTTGTCGGGACGGACCAGGATGGCGCCCGACTCCTCGACCTCGCGGAGCTTGGCCCAGTCGAAGTAGAGGTCGGTGACGGCCCGTCCCGGGCCGATCACGACGGTCTCGAGCGGGATCCCGAACTTCGTCCTGGCGGCCTCGGCCGCCTCCGACCACGCCTCGCCGGCGACGCCGGTGATCAGCGTCCACTGCGTGTAGGGGGCGAGGTCGAGCATCGCGTGCTTCTCGACGTTGTCGCCGACCCAGGCGTGCGGAAGGTGCGCACCCGGCGAGGTCGACATCCGGTGGTAGAGGTCCTCGTCGTCGGTCGGCGCAGGCCGGGTGCCGTCGGAGAGGATCGCGTCGGACTCGTAGAACTGGCCGAGCTCGACGCCGTGGGCGTTGAACTCGTAGTTCTTGCGCTCCATCGCGGTGACCAGCGCGGCCCGCTTGGCGGCGCCCTCGGGGGTGTTGGCCTTGCGCTCTTCGATGGCCTTGGCCATCTCCTCGCCCTCGAGACCGACGACGCCGAGCGCCTCGAAGAGCTCGCCGAACTCGCGCGCGGACTGGTTGGCGCGGGTCACGATGCGCTTGGCGACCGGGGCACGCTCGGCGGAGTAGGACTCCAGGAGCGACGGCTCGGCGTAGCCCTGGAGCACCGCGGCGAGCTTCCAGGCCAGGTTGTAGGAGTCCTGGATCGAGGTGTTGGAGCCGAGGCCGTTCGACGGCGGGTGCCGGTGGATCGCGTCGCCCGCACAGAAGACGCGGCCCTTCTGGGCGTGGGTCGCGTACATCTCGTTCACGCCCCACAGCGAGTAGCCGGTCACCTCCGGCTCCAGGTCGGGCATGCCGAGCAGATCGCGGATCACCTTCACCGCGTACTCCTCGGTCAGCTCCGGCGGCGGCTGGTTGATGTCGTAGCCCCACACGATCAGCCACTCGTCCCACGGACGGACCATCCGGACCAGGCCGGTGCCGATGCCACCGACGTTCGAGCCCGGCTGGATGACCCAGTAGAGGACGGACGGGCGGTGGTCGACGAGCTCGGAGAGGTCGGCCTTGAAGGTGATGTTCATGGAGCCGGCGATGTCCATCGCGCCCTCGAGCGGGAGGTCGATGTCGGCACCGACCTGGGTCCGGGCGCCGTCGGCGCCGATGAGGAACTTCGACCGGATCTTGTACTCGTGGCCGGTCAGCCGGTCACGGGCGATCGTGGTGACGCCGTCCTCGTCCTGGACGTGGCTCAGGTATTCGGTGGAGAACCGGGTCTGGGTGCCGCGCTCGGTGGCATTGCGGACCAGGATCGGCTCCAGATAGGTCTGCGGGATGTCGACGGTCAGGCACGGGCTGGCCAGCTGGTAGTCGGCCTCGCGGTCCGGGCGGGTGCCCCAGGTGCGGATACGGCCGATCTCCTCGCCGGCGATGCTCGTGCAGAAGACGGTGTCACCGACCAGCTCGTGCGGCGTCGCGTCGGCGAGCACCTGCTCCTCGATGCCCAGGTCGCGGAAGATCTCCATCGCGCGCTGGTTGGTGATGTGCGCCCGCGGAGTGTTCGCGGTCCAGCGGTACTTCGTGATCATGATGTTGTCGACACCGAGCTCGCTCAGGAAGAGCGCGGCGGACGCACCGGCCGGACCGGACCCCACGACGAGCACGTCGGTGGTCACGACATCCTCGGTCTCGGGGATCTCGGTCTCTTTCTGGCCGTCGTCGAAGACTGGCATTTCCTCACCTTTCCGAGACCGCGGCGGGGTGTGGGATCGCAGTCTCAGAGCGAGTCTTACCGGCCCGCTCGGGCGGCATCAAAGGTGGGCCCGCGGGTTGGCGGAAATGCGTACGCGTCTAGCGACGCGAGAGCCACCGCTGGACGGCCGCGATCGTCGACTCGGGCTTGCGCGCCCACTTGAAGTGGTCGATGCCGGGCTCGTCCAGGTGGACGCGCTCGACCTCGAGTCCGGGCATCCGCCGGTGGATCTCGTCGACGGTCGCGCTGGGTGCCAGCCAGTCGCCCTCGATCGAGACGACCAGCGCGGGCTTCGCCAGGGCTCGCATCTCCGCGGTGACGTCGCGGGCGGGGCTGCCGAGGCGGAGGCGGCCGGTGCGGGCGTACCGGGCCCATTCCTTCATCAGGGTGCGCGCCTCGCGCCCGGCGAACTTGAGCTGCTTGCCGGGGAAGTGGCCGACGACCCGGCCGACCAGGCCCATCACCTGGCTGGCGACCAGGAATCCGGGGCCGTAGTTGCGCCAGTAGGGCGTCTGCGACGCGACGTAGATCAGCCCGGCGACACGGTCGGGGTGGAGCGCCGCGTAGGCGCTGGCGGCCTGGCCACCGAGACTGTGCCCGAGAACGTACGTCGCGCCGGCCGTGGCCGGGACCAGCTCGCCGAGGCGGTCGGCCGCGGCGGCGATGTCCTCGACCAGGTCGGCGTAGCCGAAGTCGTAGCTCCAGCCGGCGACGCGGCCACCGAGCTCCTCGTGGCCGCGCTGCTCCATCCGCCCGACGTTGATCCCCGCCTCGGCGAAGGCGACGATCAGCTTGTCGTAGTAGCCCGCCGGCATGCCCATCGCGGGCACGACCAGCAGCGTCGGCGCCTCGGGGTCGGTCGCGCGGACCACGGTCAGCGTGAAGCTGGTGCCCTCGGCGCGCTCGATGACGTACGCCTCGGGTGTGGTCGTGGGGGACGGAGTCTGGGTCACCCGGGCAATGTTACCCACCAGTAAGGAGCGCCGTTCACTCCGGCGAGATTCTGGACTTGTGGGTCCAAATTTCGCGGAGCATCCTGTTTGGACCAAGTAGTCCACACGGGAAGGAATGTCATGGAGACCCTCGAGCGCCTCACCATCACCGAGGACGTACGCCGCCTGATGGCTCGCTACGTCCGCTACGCCGACCACCAACGCTGGGACGATCTGGCGAACCTCTTCACCGAGGACGGCACGTTCATCCCGCACAAGCCGGACGGATCGGTCTGGCTGCACATGAACGGCCGCGACGAGATCAGCGCGACCGTCGGCGCCAGCGGCGGGCCGGGCGTCACCCTCATCCACCACCTGTTCTCCGACGAGATCGACGTCGACTCCGCGACGAGCGCGCGGGGCGTCTTCGCGATGGAGGACATCGTCACCCGGCCCGAGGACGCCGAGCTGTCCGAGGCCATCCCCTTCCGCCGCATGCACGGGTTCGGGCACTACCACGCCCGGTTCGTCAGGACCGACGGCTCCTGGCGGATCGCCGAGCTGACCCAGACCCGCGTCCGACTCGACTTCGACAACTGACCTTCACCCGGAAAGCAGAGACACCATGGACAAGACCACCGAGCTCGCCCCGTTCAAGATCGACATCGCCCAGGACGTCCTGGACGATCTCCGGGACCGCCTGCAGAAGACCCGCTACTTCGACGACCTCGACAACGAGGAGGGCTACTACGGCATCAGCACCGCCTACCTGAAGCCCCTGGTCGAGTACTGGGCCGACGGCTTCGACTGGCGGGCACAGGAGGAGCGGCTCAACACCTACGACCGCTACCAGGTCGAGATCGACGGCACGCCCGTGCACTTCGTCCACGTACGCGGCAAGGGACCGAACCCGGTCCCGCTGATCATCCACCACGGCTGGCCGTGGCCCGGCGAGTTCAGCTACCAGCTCATCGAGCCGCTGACGGACCCGGCCGCCCATGGCGGCGATCCGTCGCTGTCGTTCGACGTGATCATCCCGGACCTCCCCGGCTTCGGCTTCTCGACGCCCGTTGCCCGCGGTGATCTGAACTACTGGAAGATCGCCGACATCATGCACCAGCTGATGACCGAGGTGCTGGGCTACGAGAAGTACGCGGCAGCCGGCTCGGACTACGGCGCTCTCGTCACGAGCGCGATGGGCCACACGTACGCCGACAGCATCATCGGCCTGCACTACGGCCACGATCTCGTGCCCGGGATGTTCGAGAACGAGCGGTTCTGGGATCTGACCGACGGGGCCAAGATCCCCGAGGACGCCTCGGAGGAGTGGCGGGCCGGCTGGACGTACTTCGTGGACACCTATGCCTCGCACGTCGCCGCGCACATGCTGGACAGCTCGACGCTGACGCACGGCCTCAACGACTCGCCGATCGGGATGCTCGCCTGGCTGCTGAAGCGCTGGAAGTCCTGGAGCGACAAGCGCGGGGACTTCGAGAAGGCGTTCCCGCGCGACTTCATCCTCACGCAGGCGACCATCTTCTGGGTGACGCAGTCCATCGGCACCTCCATCCGGATGTACCGCAACGCGGAGCGCTACCGGTTCGTGCCCTCCCACGACCGACAGCCCGTCGTGGAGCCACCGGCCGGCTTCACGTTCCTGCTCGGCGACGCCTACCCGCCGGCCATCGACACCGTCGAGGACCGGATCGCCGCCTTCGATGACGGTCCGACGCGCGGGATGTTCAACGTGGTCAACGTGAACGCCCATCTGAAGGGCGGCCACTTCGTCCACTACGAGAACCCCGAGGCCTTCGCCGCCGACCTGCAGGAGACCTTCCGCAGGATCCTCGGCTGACCGGTCGGGGCCGGAGTGCCCGGACGGGCTGCGGCCTAGACCGCAGCCCGTCCGGAGTCGCGCAGGTGGCCGATGAGCAGCGCCAGGATCGCTTCGAGGTGGTCGGTCCGGCCGGTCACCATGAGCACCGAGACCCCGCCCTGGATGCCGGCGATCATCGCTGCGGACGTACGCCGCGGATCGAGCTCGGCGCTCACGGAGCCGTTCGCCTGCATGGTCTCGATGCCGCGCCGAAGATGGTCCTGCCACTGGGCGATCAGCGTGGTCGAGACCTCGGCAGCCCCGGGGACGCTGCCCACCTGGTTCATCAGCGATGCCAGCGGACAGTGGGCACCCTGCGCCCGGTAGCGCGCGATGACCGCCTTGCGCCAGCGGTCCCAGGCGGCCCAGGAGTCGAGCTCGCTGATGTGCGGTTGCTGGTCCTCGATCACCCGAGCCGCCTCGAGGCGGGCGACCTCGAGGAACAGCTCCTCCTTGCCACCGGGGAAGTAGTGGAAGATCTGGCTCTTGCTCGTCTGCGTGGCCGCACGGATGTCGTCCAACGTCGCGGTCCCGGGATCGGTGCTGCGGAGGTAGTCCGCCGCACCCTCGAGCAGTCGCTGGCGCGTGGCCATGCCCTTGGTGGTGAACGCCATGCGCCGAGCCTACCTCGCTATTCGGACCGTCCAGTCCAAAAATCCTCGAAATCCACAGACTAGGGCCTTTGTGGAGAAGCCTGTGGATAAACCTGGTGACCGACGGGGAAGACCTCGTAGCGACCCCGCGTCGCCAGACCCCACAAGCCGCGCGGCGCCAGCAGCACCACGGCGATCGCGACGGCTCCGAGCGCGATGAGGTACCAGGTGCCGTAGGAGTCCAGCAGCTGCTGGAGCGCGAAGAAGATCACCGCTCCCAGGATCGGGCCCTCGATCGTGCCCAGCCCGCCGATCACGACGATGAAGATCATGAACGCGGTGTACTGCACCGAGAACATCGAGTCCGGCGAGACCCGCAGACCGTTGACCGCGATCAACGCGCCGGCCAGGCCGGCGCCACCGGACGCGGCGACGTAGACCAGGCGCCGTGAGCGCTGTACCGCGACGCCGAGCGAGGCTGCCGCCACCGAGTCGTCGCGGATCGCGGTCAGGCCGAGCCCGACTCGCGAGCGCATCAAGAGATACGTCGCCAGCACGACGAGCACGGCCAGCAGGAGCGCCAGGTAGTAGACGGTCGCGATCCGGGTCACCCGGTCGACGCCCTGGAAGGCGGTCAGCGAGAGCCCGGAGCCGCCGCCGAAGCCGGGCAGCTCCTGGGTGACCAGCTTGAAGACCTCGGCCATCACCCAGGTGCCGATCGCGAAGTAGCCTCCGACCAGCCGGAACAGCAGGAACGAGGTCGGGACGGCCAGGGCGGCGCAGACCACTCCGGCCGTCACGACGGCGACCGGGATCGGCAGGCCGACCACGTCGGCGAGCTTGATCACGCCGTAGCCGCCCGCGCCGATGAACGCCTGCTGCCCGATCGAGACCAGTCCGCCGTAGCCGGCCATCAGATTCCAGGTGGTGCCGAGGATGACGAGGGCGAAGAGGGTGACCAGGTTGGTCACGTCGCCCGGGCTGAAGACGAACCAGGGCGCCGCGGCCAGGAACACCACGACCGCCGCCAGGACACCGCCGCCGGCCAGCGACGGCCAGCCGCCGCGTACGACCTTCAGGGTTGTCGTCGGGCTCAGGATTGTCGTCGGGCTCATGCGACGACCGTCTTCGGGAGCAGGCCCTGGGGCCGGAACAGGAGCACGACCAGGAAGACCAGGTGGCCCGCGAGGACGCCGTAGGCCGGGTCGATCTGGGCGCCGACGGTCTGCGCGACGCCGAGCACGAGGCCGCCGAGGAGAGTGCCCCACAGCGAACCGAGCCCACCGATGATGACCGCCTCGAAGGCGAAGATGAGGACCAGATCGCCGTACGTCGGGCTGAACTGCGTCGACATCCCGAGGAAGACGCCGGCCAGTGCGACGGTGCCGATCGCGATCGCGGTGGCCAGGGCGTACATGTGTCTTTCGTCGATCCCCATGAGCGTCGCCGCCTCGGGGTCGTCCTTGGTCGCGCGCATGGCGCGGCCGATGCGGGTGTGGGAGAGGTAGAGCTGCAGACCGACGATGACGCCGACCGCGACGACGAGGGTGAGCAGCGAGAAGAGGCCGAGGCGCAGACCGCCGAGCTCGACCGATGCGGTGGACAGGTCGCCGATCGAGATCTTGCGGGAGTCGGCGGTGAAGATCTCCTGGAGCAGGTTGGCGCCGATCACGGCCAGGCCGAAGGACACCAGCAGCGGGCTCAGCTCGCCGTGGCGTAGCGCCGCGTTGAAGAGGCCGCGCTGGATCGCGTAGCCGGCCGCGGCGAGCACCGGGATCACGATGACGATCGTGAGGAACGACGGTATCCCGGTCTGCTGGACGAGCCAGAGCGCGAGGTAGGCCGCGGCCACCGCGAGGACGCCGTGGGCGAGGTTGACGATCCGCATCACTCCGAAGATGAGGCTCAGGCCGCAGGCGAGCAGCGCGTACTGACCGCCGAGCAGGAATCCCTGGAGGACCGCGTTGACCCAGTCCATCAGCTCGCCTCCTCCGTGTCGTCGACCCCGAAGTACGCCGCCTGGACCTGCTCGCGGGTCACGTCTGCCGCGGCGCCTTCGAGGACCGTGCGGCCCTCGAGCAGGCACTGCACCCGATCGGCGACCGCGAGAGCCTGGGTGAGGTCCTGCTCGACCACGAGCACGGTCGTCCCCTTCTCGGCGATCGCGGGGAGCGCCTTGTAGATGTCGGCGATCACGACCGGGGCGAGCCCGAGCGAGACCTCGTCGAGCAGCAGCAGCTTCGGGTTGGACATCAGGGCCCGGCCGATCGCGGTGGCCTGCTGCTCGCCGCCGGACAGGTGCGCGCCGCGGCGCGCCCGCTTCTCGGCGAGCAGCGGGAACGCGTCGCAGACGGTGGCGAGGTTCCAGGGGCCGGGGCGACGGCCGTGCGCGCCCACCTTGAGGTTCTCCTCGACGGTGAGCGAGCCGAAGATCCGGCGGCCCTCCGGGGTGAGCGCGATGCCCTCGCGCACCCGGCGGTGGGCGGGGGTATGGGAGACGTTGTGGCCGTCGAACCGGATCTGACCGGCGCTCGGGCGGAGCAGGCCGGCGATGGTCTTCAGCAGCGTGGACTTGCCGGCACCGTTCGCGCCGATCACGGCCAGGGTCTCGCCCTCGGCGACGGTCAGGGTGATGCCGTGCAGGGCGCGGAAGTCGCCGTAGCTCACGTCGATCGCGTCGACTTCGAGCAGGGTCATCGGTCTCCCTCGAATGCTGACCGAGGTGACTCGGTGAACGGGTACTTGCTTCGTGGAACTCCGCGAGGGGAGTGCGCGCTGACCGAGTTACCTCGGTGAGCATTCAGCGGGTTCTCCTGGGATGCTGACCGAGGTACCTCACCGAACTCCCACTTCCTTCGTGGAACTCCGCGAGGGGAGTGCGCGCTGACCGAGTTACCTCGGTGAGCATTCGCCGGGTCCTCCCGGGATGCTGACCGAGGTACCTCACCGAACTCCCACTTCCTTCGCGGAACTCCACGAAGGAAGCGACCGCCGACCGAGTTACATCGGTGAGCATTCAGCGGGCTCATTCACCCTCCAGGTCGGGGGAGCCGAGATAGACGGCGGCGACCGCGTCCGAGGCCATCACCTCGCGTGGGTCGCCGGTGGCGACGACGTCGCCCTGGGCCAGGCACATCAACCGGTCGACGACCTGAAGTAGCGCGTGCACGATGTGCTCGATCCAGACCACGCCGGTGCCGCCGTCGCGGATCGCGGAGATGGTCTCGATCAGAGCGGGCAGCTCGTGCTCGGTGAGGCCGCCGGCGATCTCGTCGAGGAGCAGCAGCCGCGGGCGGGTGGCCAGCGCGCGGGCGAGCTCGAGCCGCTTGCGGTCGAGCAGCCGGAGCGAGCCGGCGGGGGTGTTGGCCAGACGGACCAGGTCGGCGGTCTCCAGCGCCTGCCAGGCCAGGTCGTTGGCCTCGCGGCGGTGCGTGCCTGCGCCGAAGGTGGACCCGACCAGCACGTTCTCGAAGACGGTGAGCCCCTCGAAGGGGCGGGGGACCTGGAACGTACGCCCGATCCCGAGGGCCGTACGCCGGGCGGCCGGCGTCCGGGTCACGTCGGTGCCGTCGAAGCGGATGGTGCCGGCGTCGACCGGGAGGGTACCGGTCACCAGGTTGAGCAGCGTGGACTTGCCGGCGCCGTTGGGCCCGACGATGCCGAGCGCCTCGCCCGCGGCGACGTGGAAGGAGACCGAACGGGCGGTGACGACCTGGCCGAACGCCTTGGCCAGGCCTGCGGCCTCCAGCAG
>NZ_JBHVKJ010000089.1:0-14223 GCF_042798275.1 Nocardioides sp. NPDC057767
CCCGCCGACGGTCGTCGGCGGGCGGCCACGCGCTCGGCGGCTGTCCGACGTGGTACACAAGCGCCGCCGGGCCGGGGACGGCACGTCCTCGAGCAAGCGCTCCGCTCAGCACGAGGCAGCACGCAGTCCGGCTCCTGGCATAGAGGAGGCACCCGGGTTTGGCATGCGCCTTGCGGACAGCGTCTCGCAGTGCTCGCTCGAGGTCGCCAGGCGACAACGGCGTGGACTGGGACAAGATGCCGAGCCAGCTCGAGCCCCTGCGTGACCCGCGGGTGCGGCCGGACTGCTCTCCCTGCTCGAGCGGCTGGATGACGCGGATCATGTCGGCGCACACCAGGCCATTGCTCGATGGACGAGCGACCACGTGCCCATGCCGCGGGGTGTAGCCCAGCAGGTTTCATGACTGGCGATCTCTGGCTCGCTGGTGCTCGCGTCGATCTCAAGTCGATCACGTTTCCGCTGCTCGCCGTGCTCACGTTGTGCGATGAAGTCGTCCCGCCCGGCTGTGCGCGTCCGATCGTCGAGCTTGTCGGGTCAACAGATACCCAGACGCTGGAGCCGGACGCAGGCCATCTGGGCTTGGTCATCGGTCGTTCGGCGAACAGGGTCCTGCACCCGCGACTGATCGACTGGCTGAACATGGCCGGGTGTGACGCGGTTGACGGTGATCTCGTCTGTGCCACTTCCGGGGCCAAACTCTTCGTGAAACCGACCATTCCGGACTTTGACGCGGCATAGGGCGCTTGGCTCCTCATCCCGGTCTCTCCCACGACTGAGTTGATGTTCACGATGCGGCCGAACTGCTTCGCCGCCATGTGGTCTCGCACCGCCTTCGTCATGTAGAAAGCGCCGGACAGGTTGATCCGCATCACCGCATACCAGTCCTCGATACTCACCTGCGCCACCGTCTGTCCATCGTGATGCCGGCGTTGTTGACCAGGTAGTCGACGCGTCCTTGTCGGTCCAGGACCTCCTGCACGACGCGGATCGCCGACGTTGCCCTGGTGGATCGAGACCGAGGATCCGTCCGCCTTGGCCTGGGCTGTCACCGCGTCGGCGGCAGCTCGGTTGCTGCTGTAACCCGCGGCGACAGGAACGCCCTGACCTGCCAGCAATGTCGTGATGCTGGCTCCGAGTCCTCGTACGCCACTGGTCACGATGGCTACTCGCTGATCACTCATCGTCTGCTCGGTCTCCGCCGCGGCCGCAGGAGACGGGCGTCCCGCGACCGGGATTTCGTGACGCAGATCAGAGTGCTCTGCGATGAATGTCAGATGGGGCTCAATACGCCGCACGGCGGTCACCACACGCGAGGTGTGGTGACCGCCGACCAAACTCAGCTGGCCTTGCCGTGGCTACGGACGCCTAGGCAGCCGGGTGATAGTTGTCCTTCGCGGTCAGCACGGCGATCAGGCTGAGGACCCCCGCGACGACGATGTAGGCTGCGACCGCCCACAACGAGCCAGTGCCCTCGAACAGGGCGGTGGCGATGAGCGGGGCGAAGCCGCCGCCGAGGACCGCGCCCAGCTGATATCCCGTCGATGCGCCCGAGTAGCGCACGCCCGTGCTGAACATCTCCGAGTAAAAGGCTGCCATCGGCCCGTACATGGCTCCCAGAGCAAGACCGGGGATGATGAGCGCGACCAGGGTCAGGACAGTCTGAGACGTCTGCAGCAACATGACGAACGGGACGACTGAGACGATGCTGAAGACCGTTGCCGGGACGATGACTTTCTTCCGGCCGGTCCGGTCGGAGAGAGCGGCGAACAGCGGAATGCTGACGACCGTGACCGCGCTCGAAACCAGTACAAGAGTGAGGATCACCGACTGGCTCATGCCCCTGGACGTCGCGTACGAGATCGTGAACACGATCAGGGTGTAGTAGTAGACCTGGACGAGCAGGATCATGCCGCCGGCCTGCAGGATCTGTTTCGGGTGGGTCAGAATCGCGGTGAGCAGCGGCGAGCGCTGCTGCGCGGGCCGGCCGCTCGCCGGGGCCTTCTTGTGCGCCTGAAGCCGCTGGAAGTCGTCGGTCTCCTCGATGCGAAGCTGGATGAACAGGCCCGCAGCGATCACGAGTGCGCTCAACAGGAACGGGATGCGCCAGCCCCATGAGGCGAACGCGTCCGGCGACATCGCACTGGAGACGACCAGGAACACCATGTTCGACACGATCACCGCGAGTGACGGTCCGATGTGGGCGAAGCTGCCGTAGAAACCGCGTCTATGGGCGGGAGCGCTCTCGGTGACGAGCAGCATCGCGCCGCCGTACTGGCCCCCAACCGCAATTCCCTGGATCGCCCGCAGGAAGACGAGCAAGAGCGGGGCCGCGAGACCCATCGCTGCAAAACCCGGCAGGCATCCGATCAAGAAGGTCGAGACTCCCATCATCAACATGGCCACGACAAGCAGTCGTTTGCGCCCCAGCCGATCCCCGAAGTGACCGAAGATGAGGCCGCCGACGGGGCGGAAGACGAATCCGACACCGAAGGTGGCGAACGCGGCCAAGGTGCCCGCGGCGTCGCCGAGGCCGGAGAAGAAAAGCGGCCCGAAGACCAGCGCCGCCGCCGTGCCGTAGACATAGAAGTCGTACCACTCGAGAGTGCTTGCAGTCAGGGCTGCAGTCGCGATCTTCCGTATCCGACTTCTGTCGGTTTCGGTCCTGGTATCCGTGGTCATGGTCAGCCCTTCGGTCCGCCGTTGTGTGTCGCATACCATCCATCGACGACGCCGCGCGAGAATGTCGCAATTCGCGGCACCACTGCGAACGCCGCAACGGCGATCCCCGGAGCGAACGGCCCGATGGATCCCGAGATGAGGGAAGCGCTGTACCAACGCAGAGAGCTCATCGAGAATCGCGCCGCCGCACTTGCCGAAGAGGCGCTGACCGCCGGCTCAGCTGGTTACGCCGCCTCGGCAGCCCGCCGACCGCCCCCGCTGCCGGCCGTGCCTGGACGACCTGTGCGGCGACCGTCGTGGCGTACCGCGACCGCTATCAGATCAGCAGCAACCTTCCACTCGGACCAGGCCCGCGAACCGATGCCGAGCGCGCCGACCGACAACGAGCATTGGCCGCGCAGCGCAGAGCAACATCGGTCAGCGAGTCATTTGCGTGTGGTCAGCGCCAGGCGCCGAGCCCGGCGGCCACTCCCACGATCGCGCCGTGACCGGCTATCCATAGCAAGTCTCCGCGCCTATTCGCCCAGGCATGCTCCAGATGGGTGCGGAAGATGGTGGGCTCTCGTCCGATCCGCTCGGCCTGGGCTCGACCGGCGCACTGTGATGGCGCGCTTGGCGATGGGCTCCGAACTTGTCGATGAAAGCGAGGCCGGCGCTGTTCAGCAGCGCGTCGAAGGCCCCGTCACGGCCGTCGGCTCCGCCATGACGGAGCCGACTTCGTCGGCGTCGGTGACGTCCATCCGGGCGTAGTGATGGTCCTCGCCAAGCTCTTCTCTGAGGTTGGCGAGGGCGGTCGGGTTGATGTCGGTCGCGCAGATCGTCCAGCCTTCGCGGGCGAGTTGGCGCGCGGCCTCTGCTCCGATTCCGGCGCCGGCGCCGGCGCCGGTGATCACGATAGTCGGGGACGTGGTGCTCTCCATTGAGCTAGTTCGGCGCGGTGCGAGAGGCGCTGGGCAGTCAGGCGAGTGCGTGCTGGAGGAAGTCGATCTGCTCGGTGACGAATGCCTCGAACTGCTCGCCTGAGTAGGGCTCGAAGTGTCCTGTTTCGTGAGTGGAGCACGTGACCCGCGGGTTCTTGCCGGCGGCCCGGATGGCGGGCCCCGGCGGCGTGGTCTCGTCGCGGCTGCCGACCTGGACGAGTGCCGGCATCGTCAGGTTTCTGAGCGCAC
Organism: Nocardioides sp. NPDC057767; assembly: GCF_042798275.1. Classification (NCBI taxonomy): domain Bacteria; kingdom Bacillati; phylum Actinomycetota; class Actinomycetes; order Propionibacteriales; family Nocardioidaceae; genus Nocardioides; species Nocardioides sp. NPDC057767. The sequence continues at coordinate 3,849 of NZ_JBHVKJ010000089.1, forward strand.
GGGCGGGGGAGTAGAGCGGGATCGCGAGCGCGAAGCGGCCTGCGACACGCTGGTCGAATGCCTGCCCCGCGGGGACGAGCGAGAGGTAGCCGGCGGCTTCCGGGGCGGTCATGAGCGCCAGGGACCCCGGCGACCCGGACGCCGGCACGTAGTGCGGGGCGGCGCCGACGGCCGCCTTGGCGATGTCGAGGAGGCCGTGGCCCGCGAGGCGGGTCGCCTGCCGCGGCCCGAGCGCGATGACTCCGGCCGGACCGTCGGTGTGGGGGACCTGAGCGATGACGGCGGCCGCCGATAGCTCCGCGGCCATGGACAGGACGTGTCCGCCGGAGAGGGAGGAGCCCCACAGCACGATCCGGGTCGCGTCGACCTCGGGGCGTGATCGCGCGTAGGCGACGGCCGCGGCCCAGTCCTGGTGCTGTCGGCGGATGCTGAGCAGCTGTCGAGGCTGCCCTTCGCTGGCCCCGAAGTGGCGGTAGTCGAAGACCAGGACGTGGTAGCCGGCTGCGGCGAAGCGCTCGGCGTACGCGTCCAGGCGCATCTCCTTGATGCCCGCGAGCCCATGGGCCATGACGACCGCTGGCCTGGGGTCGGGTCCGGCTGGGTAGAACCATCCGGCGCAGCGGACGTCGCCGGATGTGAAGGTGATGTCCTGACGGGTCATGGTGCTCTTCCTTTTCTGGGTACGGGGAGTCGGTCAGCCGTCGATCCGGCGGAGCAGGCTCTGCATCCGCTTGTGGCGGTCGATGAGTGCATCGGAGGCGATACCGAATGCGCCGCGTGCGACGAAGAACGGAACCCATACGCGCGGTGCGATGACGCGGGCGCTGCGCCTCTCGATGCCGCGCACGGCGGCCGCTGCGATCAGGTCGGGCGAGACAGGCTTGCCGAGGACTCCCGGGTTGCCGAGGCGAATGACCTCCTTGGTGACCTCGTCATCGTGGGATGCGCGAATGATGGGCGTGTCGACCCAACCGGGGAACAGTACGCCGGCGGTGGTGCCGGTGCCAGCGAGCTCGCCGCGCAGCGAGCGGCCGAAGGCTTCGACACCAGCCTTCGATGCTGCGTAGGGAGCGTTGCCGATCCCGTTGTAGAACGCGTACACCGAAGCCGTCATGAGGATGTGGCCCCGGGCCGCGGTGACGGCGGGAAGGCACGCGCGCACCGTGCGCCACACACCGAGCAGATCCACCTCGACGATGCGTTCGAACTCCTCCACGCTGCTGCTCTTGATCGTGGCCGGCTTCTTTGCTGCGATCCCGGCGTTCGCGAAACACACATCGAGCACACCGAACTGAGCCACGACCTTGTCCACCACTGTCTCCATGGCGACAAGGTCGGTGACGTCGGCCGCCACCGGGAACGCTCGGGAGCCGAGCTCTGCAGCGAGAGCATCAACGGCTTCCTGGTGGAGGTCGACGAGCGCAACGTTGGCGCCCGCTGAGGTGAGGGCTCGGGCCGTCGCGGCGCCGATGCCGGACGCTGCGCCGGTCACGAGGACGGTGGCGCCTGCGAGCTTGAGAGTGGGCATGGTTTCCTCCTGCGGGTCGCCTGAAGAATATGGCATCGGTCACAAAGATGGAAGAGGTTCCAAGTTTGTGGCTGCTACCATCCGGTCATGACCCTGGACGCTGTAGACCCAGTCGACCCCCCGATCGACGGTGACGCGGTCCCGGCTCTGACGCGGACCCAGCGGAGAGCGGCAGCGAACCGGCGCTCCGTGGTCGATGCGGCGCGGGAGATCGTCGCTACCCAGGGCATGGAGGCCCTGACGCTGGAGGCGGTGGCCGAGCGCGCGGACGTTGCGGTGCAGACCATCTACAACCGTGTGGGGAACCGGTCGGCGCTCCTCATAGCGGTGGCGGAGCAAGCCATGGAGGAAAGCCGCGGGTACATGGACGCCGCGTACGCCGCCGAAGGCCTGCCCGAGGCGCGGCTCCGGCTGGTCGCGGGCGCCTGGGCGCGGTTCGCCCGCGAACGCCCGTATGAGTTCCGCGTGCTGGTCGAGCCCGAGGACGAGCCCGAGGCGGCCGAACGCCTTGCCGAGCTCTACGCGATGCAGAGCGCAAAGCTGGCGGCGACGATCCGTGAAGGTGTCGAAAGCGGGGTGTTTCGGCGCGACCTCGATCCTGACGAGGTTGCTGTGACCCTGACTGCAGCGATCAACGGCATCCTGGCCATGGCGTGGCGCCCGGGTGCCCTGTGCGTCCCCGAGCCTCAGATAGACGGCATGTTGACGACCTTCGCCAGTCTCGCTTTGGAAGGGCTGCGCCGACCATGACAACCAGGCTCTGGGCCTAGCGTCTCGTGCGTCGCGCACAGAGCGTGTAAGCCAGGTTGTGCACCGTGGATGCGTGTCAAGCACTCGGCTGGCTGTCCCTGCGGATCCAACCGGCCTCGGTAGCGCATGATCGGACAGGGCACCTCCGTTGCTGCCGGCCTTTAATGGCTGGCGTCAGTCCGCGAGGTAGTCGCGCAAGTGCGCCATCGTCGCGTCGAGCAGGTGGGGGAGCGAGGCGTTCTCGTCGGCGAGCCATGCCTGGTAGGCGGTGAGGGCGAGTGCGAGGGAGACCTGCCCGATGGTCTGAGGGAGAAGGTCCACGGGGGCGAGGCCGGTGCGCTCGGCGACGTACTCGGCGATGACCTCGCGCCAGCTCGCGTAGCGCAGCACCGAGTGGGCCTGGAGCGCCGGCGTGGTCAAGATCAGGCACATTCGGTCGCGGTGGCTGGGGCTGGCGTCGGTGGGGAAGTCGTTGAAGGCGAGTACGCCGCGGTGGACCGCCTCGTGCAGCGGGAGATCTCGGGGCATGGCGCGCAGGATCTCGCGAAAGCCGTCGAGGGTCCGGTCGAACTGTCCCCACGGGATGTCGTTCTTGGAGGGGTAGTAGCGGGTGATGGTGCGTCTGCCCACCCCGATCGCCTCGCCGATGTCGTCGAGGGTGGTGGCCTCGAAACCCCTGGTCACGAAGAGCTGGAAGGCGGCCTGCTCGATCTCCGCGTGCGACGTCGCGGCGGGGCGGCCGCGCAGCGAGCGCCGCGTCGTGGGGGCGGGGCTGGTGGGCACCTGTCGCAATCTACAGCAGCCATCTGGGCAAAAGAATCGCTTGTTCCGGCACATCTCTATGTTTTTGGCCTTGAGTGTCATTAATGTGGTGCGGGTCACGTCGACCCGGAGATGAAGGAGAGCTGTCATGAACCCTGAGGAGACCACCCATGTCGTGGACGAGGTCCTGACCGAGGAGTCGTTGATCGAGGAGGTCTCGATCGACGGCATGTGCGGCGTCTACTGAGATGACTGCCGTGAGCCTGGACAGCGCCTGGGCGCTGTCGCCGTCGGTGGCGCTGCGTCCCGAGCCGTTCGGGGCGCTGGCCTACCACTTCGGGAACCGGAGACTGACCTTCCTCAAGCGTCCCGAGCTGGTGGCGGTCGTGCGTGCCCTGGGGTCGCACCCGGACGTACACGGTGCGCTGGTGGCGTCCGGGGTGCCGGAGGGCCAGCACGCTGCGTACGTCGCTGCGCTCTCCGGCCTCGCCCGGACCGACATGATCCGACCTGTCGAGCAGGGAGCGAGACGATGAAGCTGGTGGAGCACTTCGAGCTCGGCCTGGACGCGCCGATCTGCCTGACCTGGGAGCTGACGTACGCGTGCAACCTGGAGTGTGCGCACTGCCTCTCGAGCAGCGGCCGGCGCGACCCGCGTGAGCTGAGCACCGAGCAGTGCGAGGCGGTGATCGACGAGCTGCAGCGGATGCAGGTCTTCTACGTGAACATCGGCGGCGGCGAGCCGACCGTGCGCCCCGACTTCTGGCACCTGGTCGAGTACGCCGTCGCCCACGACGTCGGGGTGAAGTTTTCGACCAACGGTGTCCGGCTCACTCCCGAGCGGGCGCGGTGGCTGGCCGCGAGCGACTACGTCGACGTCCAGATCTCGCTCGACGGCGCCACGGCCGAGGTCAACGACCGGGTGCGGGGGACCGGGTCGTACGACACCGCGATCACCGCGCTGCGCAACCTGCACGAGGCGGGGTTCCGAGACGCCAAGCTGAGCGTGGTCTGCACCCGGGAGAACATCGGCCAGCTCGACGCGTTCAAGGCGATCGCGGACAGGTTCGGGGCGACGCTGCGGCTGACCAGGCTGCGTCCCTCCGGCCGCGGTGCGGACGTGTGGGACGAACTGCATCCGCTACCTGAGCAGCAGCGGGAGCTCTACGACTGGCTCGTCGCCAACGGCGACCATGTGCTCACCGGCGACTCCTTCTTCCACCTGGCCGCCTTCGGTCCCGAGGACGGCAGCGGTGCGCTGCCGGGTCTGAATCTGTGTGGTGCCGGTCGGGTGGTGTGCCTGATCGACCCGGTCGGCGACGTCTACGCCTGTCCGTTCGCGATCCACGACCAGTTCCTGGCCGGCAACGTGCTGACCGACGGCGGCTTCGACAACGTCTGGAAGACCTCGAGCCTCTTCCAAGAGCTGCGCGAGCCGCAGACCGGTGGCGCCTGCTCCGGCTGTGCCCACTACGACTCCTGCCGCGGTGGCTGCATGGCCGCGAAGTTCTTCACCGGCCTGCCGCTGGACGGGCCGGACCCGGAGTGCGTCCAGGGCTACGGCGAGACCGCGCTGGCGGGTGCCCGGACCATCCCCGCGGTCGGCCAGGACCACTCCCACAGCACGCCGAGCCGTAACGCGCCGGTGCTGTTGACCCTTTCCCGGCGCCGCCCGGACGCGGGGATGATGGCGCCGCCGGTGAGTGCGTGCGCCGAGTCGCCGCTGGCCGGCTTCGTCCCGAACTGACCCCTGAGAACAGAAGCGAGAAACAGAGATGGCCTGGAAGAACCCGTGGAAGCAGAACCCGTGGTTCGAGTCCGTCGCGGTCGCGCAGGAGCGTGCCCGCAAGCGACTCCCGAAGCCCGTGTACGCAGCACTGCTGGCCGGCTCGGAGCGGGGCCAGACGATCGCGGACAACCAGCAGGCGTTCGCCGACCTCGGGCTCGCACCTCATGTGGCAGGTCATCACGACAAGCGTGAGCTGTCGACCTCGGTGCTGGGTCAGGAGATCGGGTTCCCGGTGATCATCTCGCCCACCGGCGTACAGGCCGTGCATCCCGACGGGGAGGTCGCGGTCGCGCGGGCGGCGGCGGCCCGGGGGACGGTGATTGGGTTGTCGAACTTCGCCTCGAAGTCGGTTGAGGAGGTCGTGGCGGTCAACTCGGCGACCTTCTTCCAGATGTATTGGACAGGTGACCGCGAGGTGATGATCCGCCGGATGCGCCGGGCGCATGCCGCCGGGGCGAAGGCGCTGATCGCGACCCTGGACTGGTCGTTCTCGATGGGTCGCGACTGGGGCTCCCCGGAGATCCCGGAGAAGGTCGACCTCTCCGCGATGCTCAGGTTCGCGCCGCAGGTGATGAGCCGGGGGAGGTGGCTGGCCGCGTACGCCCGCAGCGGCGGCATCCCGGACCTGACCGCGCCCAACCTGGCGCCGATCGCCGACGACGGCAGCCTGGGGAAGCCGCCCACGTTCTTCGGTGCCTACTACGAGTGGATGACCACGCCGCCGCCGTCCTGGGACGACGTCGCCTGGATGGTGAGCACCTGGAAGGACTTGAGTGGAGGAAAGCCGTTCATGCTCAAGGGCGTCTGCCGGATCGACGACGCGCTGCGGGCGGTCGATGCGGGCGTGGACGCGATCTCGGTCTCCAACCACGGCGGCAACAACCTCGACGGCACCCCGGCCACGATCCGGGTGCTGCCCCCGATCGCCGCCGCGGTGGGCGACCAGATCGAGGTGCTCCTCGACGGTGGCGTACGCCGCGGCTCCGACGTCGCCAAGGCACTCGCTCTGGGCGCCCGTGCGGTGATGATCGGGCGGGCCTACCTGTGGGGTCTGGGCGCCAACGGCCAGGCCGGTGTCGAGAACGTCCTCGACGTCCTCCGCAACGGCCTCGACTCAGCGGTCCTCGGCATGGGCAAGGCCTCCGTCCACGACCTCACCCCGGAGGACCTGGTGATCCCCGAAGGTTTCGAGCTTCCCCTCGGCATGCCGCCAGGTGCTGTCGAAGGCCGATCGTGAGCCTCGCTGACCGCCCGTGGCCGCAGATCGTGCCCGGGGGCACGGTCCTGGTGCCACTGGGGTCCACCGAGCAGCACGGACCGCACCTGCCTCTCGATGTTGACACGGTCATCGCCACCGCCGTGGCGAACGAGCTCGCTCCGCTTACCGGCGCCTCGGTCGCCCCGGCCGTCCCGGTCGGTGCCAGCGGGGAGCACCAGTCCTTTCCCGGCACCATCTCGATCGGCACTGACGCCCTGACGACCGTGCTCGTCGAGTTCGGCCGGTCGCTGACCACCTGGGCCTCCCGGGTGGTCTTCGTCAACGCTCATGGCGGCAATCTCGACGGCCTCGAGGCCGGCGTCAAGATCCTTCGCGCCGAGGGTCGCGACGCCGCCTGGGTCCCGTGCCAGGTGCCCTACGCCGACCCGCACGCAGGGTTCACCGAGACCTCCCTTATGCTGCACCTGGCGCCCGAACGGGTACGCCTGAGGCATGCCGCCCCGGGCAACACCCGGCCACTGCGTGAGCTGCTGTCGCAGATGCGCGCCGGGGGAGTGGAGGCGGTCTCGGCCAACGGAGTCCTCGGCGACCCGACCGGCGCCGGCGCCGACATCGGCAAGCGGATCCTGAATGAGATGGTCTTCGCCGCCTATGACCGCCTTCAGATCGGTGCCATGGCGCGATGAAGGCTGATGCCGTGAGCACAGACCAGACGGGCCGGGTGGCCCTGGTGACCGGCGCAGCCCGCGGGATCGGCGCCGCCAGCGTGCGTGGCCTGGTGGCCGAGGGCGTACGCGTCGTCGCGCTCGACTGGTGCGCCGGCGAGGATTCGCCGGCCGGCTACCCGCAGGCCACCAGGGCAGACCTCGACACGCTCGTCGCCTCGCTCCCGGCCGGGTGGGTGGAGCCGGTCGTGGGGGACGTACGCGACCCGGCGGCGCTCGCCGCCGCGGTCGGTGTCGCGACCGGCAGGTGGGGGCGGCTCGACATCGCCGTCGCGGCGGCCGCGGTGATCGCCGGTGGCCGCCCGCTGTGGGAAGACGACTCGCTCGACCTGCAGTGGCAGATCGACGTCGCCGGGGTCTGGAACACGGCGGCTGCGGCCGTCCCGGTCATGCTCGCCGGACCCGACCCCGCTGGGTGCCGGTTCGTCGCGCTCGCCTCCGCAGCGGGCTCGCGCGGCCTGTTCCATCTCGCCGCCTACAACGCCGCGAAGCATGCCGTGGTCGGCCTGGTGAGGGGCCTGGCCGCCGATCTGGCGGGGACCGGCGTCACCGCCTGCGCTGTCTCACCGGGCTCGACCGACACCGCGATGCTGGCCGCGACCGCCGGCCTCTACTCGGTAACCCCCGGCGACCTCGCCGGCCACCAGCTCTTGCGCCGCCCGCTCACCCCGGACGAGGTCGCCGCCACCGTCGTGCACGCCTGCTCCCGTGCCGGCGCCGTGCTCAACGGATCGGACGTCGCCGCCGACGGAGGCTTCGGCGGATGACGCTGCTGCCCGACGGGTTCACGGTGCAGGTACGCGATGACGTACGCCTCCTCCCGACACCCGACGGCGGCCTGTCGCTGGTCGGTGGCTCGCCGCTGCGGTCGATGCGCCTCACCCCGGCCGCCGCCGGCCACGTCAACGACCGGAAGGTGCGGGTCGCCGACGCGACCACCGACCTCATCGCCCGCCGCCTGCTCGACGGCAACCTCGCCGACCCCGTGGACCTGACGCTGGTCGACCCCGCCGAGCTCACCGTCGTCGTCCCGGCCCACGACCGCCCCGAGCACCTCGCCCGCTGCCTGGCCGCCCTGAGCGGGCTTCAGGTGATCGTCGTCGACGACGCCTCCCGCGACCCGGCCGCCGTCGCGGAGGTCGTACGCCGCCACAGCGCCACCCTCCTCACGCTGGTCGACAACCGCGGACCCGCCGGCGCCCGCAACGCCGGGCTCGCCCGGGTCACGACCCCCTGCGTCGCCTTCGTCGACTCCGACGTCGCCGCCGACCCCGCGATGCTCGCGCAGCTGGCCGGCCAGCTCGCCGACCCTCGGGTTGCGCTGGCCGGACCGCTGGTCCGGGGGCACACCGACAAGGATCGACCGTCCTGGTTCGAGCGCCACGACGTGGCCGCCTCCTCGCTCTCCCTCGGCACGAGGGCCTGCTCGGTCCGCCCCGGCGCAGCCGTCGGCTGGCTCCCGTCGGCCTGCCTCGTCGCCCGCACCGCCACCCTGAGAGAGGTCGGTGGCTTCGCCGACGACCTGCGCGTCGGTGAGGACGTCGACCTGGTCTGGCGGCTGGTCGAGGCCGGACACATCGTCCGCTACCAGCCCGACCTCGAAGCCCGGCACGAGGTCCGCGGCACCATCCGCGGCTGGCTCGGCCGCAAGCTCGTCTACGGCACCGGCGGCGCCGAGCTCGGCCGCCGCCACGGCGACGCGATCGCCCCGGCCGTACTCTCCCCGGCCATGGCCGCTGCCGGTGCAGCGGTCCTCGCCGGCCGCTGGTGGTCGGCGCCGGCGACACTGGCCTCGCTGGTCTGGGGGAGTCGTGCCGTCGCTGAGGCGCTCCCGGACGTACCCGGCCGCACGGGCCTCGCGATCCGCCTCGCCACCCGAGGACTCGGCTGGTCACTTCGCCAGGAGTCGGCCCTCCTGCTGCGCCACTGGTGGCCGTTCACCCTGGTCGCTTGCCTGCTCAGCCGCACCGTACGCCGCATGGTCCTCGCCGCCCTCGTCGTCGACTCCGTCGTCGCCGCCCGCGAGAGCGACGTAAGGCCCACGACCCTTCTCGGCCGTCGCCTGGACGACCTCGCCTACGGCACCGGACTCTGGGTCGGAGCGGTGGAGCGCCGCTCCGTGCGTTGTCTCGCTCCGCGCGTCGTGCGGCGGTCTCGACGCGGGTAGCCCCTCGAGGCGCAGCCGTCCGGCCAGGTCGGGAGGGGTACGGCCGGATGGCTGCGGGCCCTAGGAGGCAGCGGCGTCGCTCGGTGCGTCGTGTCGGTGCCAGGCGCTGAGGATGCGGTCGGTGACCTCATCGATCTCACCGAGGCCGTCGACCTCGATGATGAGGCCCCGCGTGCGGTAGGCGTCGATGAGCGGCGCGGTCTGCTCGAGGTAGACCTCTTGGCGGCGGCGGATGATGTCCTCGGTGTCATCGGCGCGTCCCTCGATCTGGGCACGCTGCAGCAGTCGGTTGACGACCTCGTCCTCGTCGACGACGAGGCTGATGACGGCGTCGATGCCGTGGCCGGTGGGTCGGATCATCCGGTCGAGCTCCTCGACCTGCGCCAGCGTGCGGGGATAGCCGTCGAGAAGGAATCCGCCGGTCGCGTCGGGCTCGGCGATCCGGTCGCGGACCATGCCGTTGGTGATGTCGTCCGGGACGTACTCGCCGGCGTCGAGGTAGCGCTTGGCGTCGAGGCCGAGCGGCGTGGCGAGCGATACGTTGGTGCGGAAGATGTCGCCGGTGGAGATGGCCGGGACGGCGAAGTGCTCGGCGATGTGCTTGGCCTGGGTGCCCTTGCCGGCACCGGGTGGGCCGATGATGATGATCCGCATCAACGATCCCCCATGGTTCTGTGATCGCGCGGGGCGTGCTGGGCGCAGGACCGGCATGTCTCGGGCGACGTCATGTCGATCGGAAGATCCCAGAAGGTGTACCAGAGTGCGGTCGGCTCTCCGCAGGCCGTGCGCTGGGAGCCGTTCCTTCGGATGTGTACGGTGCCCCATGGGAGTCGGCGACGGGAGTGCCGCGGCTGGGTCTGTGGCGCTGTCGCGAGCCACTGCGTGCTCGCGTTGTCAGGTGACTGGGGCCTGAGGAGAGTCGCTGGTGGTGGTGTCATCCCGGATCCCTTCAGTTGTTGATTTCGCAGATGACGGCGCCGTTGGTGACGGTCTCGCCCACGGTGGCGTTCAGGCCGGTGATGACGCCGGCCTTGTGGGCCTTGAGGGGCTGCTCCATCTTCATCGCCTCGATGACCACGACGACGTCACCCTCGGCGACCTCCTGGCCCTCCTCGACGGCGATCTTGACGATGGTGCCCTGCATCGGCGAGGCGACGGAGTCGCCGGAGGCGGCGGCGCCGGCCTTCTTCGCCGACCGCTTCGGCTTCTTCGCGGCACCCGTGCCGCCGCCGACCGCGAGGCCACCGAGCCCGGCGGGAAGCGAGACCGAGAGGCGCTTGCCGCCGACCTCGACCACGACGGTCTGGCGCTCGACGTCCTCGGCCGGCTCGCCGGCAGCACCGGCGTACGGCGTGATCTGGTTGTCGAAGTCGGTCTCGATCCAGGTCGTGTAGACGTCGAAGGAGCCGTTCTCGGCGGTGTAGGCCGGGTCGGT